>JAIXPU010000117.1 GCA_027486075.1 Streptomycetaceae bacterium
CCGATTGTGGCAACAAATCCAAAATAAAATGGATGTCTGCGGTCGATTGGAGCACCTGCAGCCCCAAAATCAGAGACTGTGACGGATTCCTTTGTTTTTTTCTTCATGCGGTCTGAAATGGCCATGATTTATTGTAAAGCGTACGAGAGAATATGACCCATGGCGCTACGGATTACAGGACTCGGCGAAGAAATCGCAGCTGTAACTGGCCTACCCTGGAACGTCTCACTTGAGGAATGGCCTGAAGATCCGCTCTTGGCTGAGAAGCGAGGCATTTCTCGCCACATTGTGCGGCTTGTGCGCTCTACCGATGATCCCGATTCAGAGGTCTATGCGGTCAAAGAAACTGTTTCAGAGTTTGCTAATCGCGAATACAAGATTTTGCGAGAGCTGACCCACCTAAACGCTCCCAACGTCCAATCCATCGCGGTTATTGAAGGCCGCACCAATAACAGTGGAGAAGAGCTTCCATGTGCGCTCGTTACGCGTTTTCTTCCTTACTCACTTCCTTATCGCGTTGTCTTGAGCGATAAGACCGTTACTGCTGAAGATGTCACCCTGATGGCAAATGCGCTGGCCTTACTGCTAGTGCGCCTTCATTTGCTTGGTTTCTGGTGGGGCGATTGCTCGCTATCCAATACTCTCTTTCGCCGTGATGCTGAAGGTTATGCCGCATACCTAGTCGATGCCGAAACCGGCGAATTTCAGAAGTCACTGACTGATGGCCAACGCGAACATGATTTAGAGATTGCACACTTTAACGTTGCAGCTGAACTTGAAGATCTACAGCTATCGGGTGTTCTCTATCCAGGCCTCGATCCAATTCGTGCTAGTTCGGCTTTGATAAAGAGATACCACCGTTTGTGGGGAGCGCTCAAAGATAGACAAGTACTTGACCCTAAAGATCGCCACGCTGTCGAACGTGCGATGCGCCAACTACATGACCTTGGCTTTGCTGTTGAAGAAGTCTCTGTCGTTGTTCAAGAAAGTGATGGAGCAGAAAAACTCATCTTCCAACCCAAACTTGTAGCAGCGGGTTATCACAAAAATAGACTTCGTGAGTTAATGGGACTTGAGACAGAAGAGTTACAAGCAAAGCGCTTATTGGCATCTTTTGATCGTTATCGTGGTCGCGAAAAAGCACCAAAGCCACCAATTGCAGAATCTGCAAAACGTTGGCTCGATGAAGTTTTTCGACCAACAGTGAATCAGATTCCACCCGAGCTTCAGGGGAGAATTGAACTTGCTCAATTTTTCCATGAGGTACTCGAACATCGCTGGTACTTAAGCGAGAAGGCTGGTCATGATGTAGGCCTTGAATTCGCTGCTAAAACCTATGTTGCGGAGGTGCTACCTTATCGTCGCGATTCTGGCGTAGATGTACGTAAAGATGGCATGATTCAGCAGTGAGGAACTCGATATGACGCTACCGCCAAACTTCTCACAAGCCGTAGATTTAAGTTCTCTCGGAAAGCCACCGGCTGATACATCGACGCCGATGCCCGGACTTGAAATCACTCCACAAAATTTGCAGACAGAAATCCTGCCGATATCTGAAGCTAGACCAGTAGTCATTCTCTGCTGGAGCCCACGATCAGCTGACTCAGTCACAATGCTTCGTGCGCTCGGAAAGATAGAGAGTGAAGATAAAGGTAAGTGGGCCTTAGCTCACGTTAATGTTGAAGAACAAGCTCCAGTGGCGCAGGCGCTACAGGTGCGAACAATTCCTTTTGGAATCGTCTTTATCGGTGGTAAAGCAATTCCTTTCCTTGAGCAGCCTCTGACTGAAGCGCAGCTGCGCGAAGTAATCGCCAAGATTTTATCTCTGGCTGCGCAGCAGGGAATTGGTGAAGAGCCAGTTGAGCAGGCAGAACCTGAAGAAGAAGAGGCGCTAGCTGCCCTTGATAAGGGTGACTATCCAACTGCTGAAGCTGCCTACAAGCGCTTGCTGGCACGTAAGCCAAATGACCAATATGCCAAGTTAGGTCTTGCTCAAGTGCAATTACTGATTCGTACTATCGACCTCGATGGCGCAAAGATTATGGAGGAGGCGATTGAGCGCCCTGAAGATATTGATCTACAACTGCAGTGCGCTGATATCGAAGTAATGAGTGGCTACTTGGATTCTGCCTTCGACAGATTACTGCGCTTGCTTGTTGTTCTTGTTGGTGATGAACAGAAGAGAGTGAAAGATCATCTCCTTGAACTTTTTACCTTGGTCGATCCTGCCGACCCTCTTGTCATTAAAGCGCGTGCTCAACTAGCAAATGCGCTCTTCTAATCGATGGCACAGGTAGATATCGGCCACCGCCGCGAACAGAAGTTAATCCACATACTCTTCTTCCTCTTTGGCTTTGGCATCATGGCCTGGGTACCGCGCTTTCCTGAGGTGCGTGAGAATTTAGGGCTCGATAATGGAGCCTTTGGCTCGCTGATGAGTACTGGCTCAATCGGTGCATTCTTCGGGCTTCTTACAACTGGCCACATCATCCATCGAGTCGGCGTTAAGAGAGTAACTATCGTCTCGATAGTCATTCTCTATGCCTCGCTGATTAGCTTGGTGCACATCAGCTCCACAATTCCATTTCTTATATTCAGCATTGGTTTCGGCTTCGGAATTACCGCCATTCACGTAGCAATTAATAGCCAGGCATTTCACTTTAATGATCGCAGTGGCACAAACATTGTTACAAGCGCTCAGGGCTATTGGAGCGCTGGGGCTCTATCTACTGCAATTGCATCGGGCCTACTAGTGGACCGCGTCAGCCTGGTAACTCACATTACTGTGCTCTCAGTCATCCTGGCTGCAGCAATGATTGCCATAGTGATCTCGCTCCATCCAGTTCTGCTTACTGCAAATACAGATTTGGAATCAAAGTACTCAATCAAAGAAATCTTCACGTCATTTCGTATTGACTGGCCTGTAAGCCTTGCCATGGCATGCGTTGTCTATCTTGAATTCGCTGTTGGCGACTGGGGAACAATCTTTACTAAAGACCGCCTCGAAGTTTCAGCAGGTTTAAGCGCAGCCCCATACATTGTTTTCACAGCGATGATGATCTTTGGACGTCTCTTCATCCACAAGTTATTGCCCTATGCACCGCTTGAACTATGGGCAAAGCGGGCAGCAATCCTCGGTGGATTCGGCTTCGGTGGATCCATCGTTATTGCAACGCATCTTCCAGAAGAAATGAAGTGGTGGTCTTTCGGTCTCTTCATACTCGGCTTCTTCCTTGGTGGCTTGGGTTCTTCATTCCTCGGGCCGAGCGTCTTTAGAGCCGCAACGCGACGTTCTTCGCTACCTAACGCGATTGTGGTCGGTCAGTTGGGCGTAGTTAATAACATCATGGTCTTCATTATTAAATGGATAGTTGCCTGGACCATGCAATTAACTGGATCTATAGCCCTTGCCATGATGATTCCAGTTGCCATGCTGCTGGCATCTACCCTCTTCTTATATGTACTTAAGGAAGATCAAGAGATTAAGAGCTAAATTCTTTCAAACCAGACTGTAGCAAGTGGTGGAATCCGTACAGTGGTTTGGAGATTGGTATCAACATCCACAGTAAAGTCGTTATTTGTCACGCCACTGCCGCCGTACTTGAGGTCATCGGTATTAAGTACCTCGCGCCATATTCCAGAGATTGGAAGCCTGAGTTGGTATTGCTCGTGGGGGACAGGAGAAAAATTTGTTACTGCGACCAAAGGTATTCCCTTATCTGACCAACGAGTAAAGGCCAAAGTGTTGCCCGCGCCATCGTCGCCAACAATCCATTGGAATCCATCTGCCACGATGTCTTTCTCCCATAAAGCTGGAATGCGCTTGTAGTTGGCGTTGATATCGCTGACAACTTTCTGCACACCTTGGTGTTCTGCATATTCAGTCAGATGCCATTGCAGGCCAGCCTCTTGGCTCCACTCATCATTTTGCGCAAACTCTTGTCCCATGAAGAGCAACTTCTTTCCAGGGTGGGCCCACATAAATCCATAGAGCGCCCTGAGAGTGGCGAGTTTCTGCCAGCGATCACCAGGGAATTTGTTAACGAGCGATCCTTTACCGTGGACAACTTCATCATGTGAAAGTGGCAACATAAAGTTTTCAGACCAGGCGTAAAGAATTGAGAATGTGATTTCGTTATGGTGGTAAACGCGGTGAATTGGTTCGTGTTGCAGATACTCAAGAGTGTCGTGCATCCATCCCATATTCCACTTAAAGCCAAAACCGAGGCCGCCACCTGAAGTTTCTTTTGTGACTCCACCCCAGGCAGTTGATTCTTCAGCGATCATCATGATGCCTGGATAGTGTTTGTAAGCGGTGGATGTGGCTTCTTGCAACAACTGCACCGCCTCTAGATTCTCGCGACCACCAAATTTATTGGGCAGCCATTCGCCCTCTTTACGCGAATAATCAAGGTAGAGCATCGATGCCACAGCATCTACGCGCAGGCCATCGATATGGAACTCTTCTAACCAATAGAGCGCGCTAGCGACTAAGAAGTTACGTACTTCATTGCGGCCAAAGTTAAAGATGAGCGTGCCCCAGTCGGGATGTTCGCCTAGGCGCGGATCAGCATGTTCGTATAGAGCGGTGCCATCGAACTTCGCTAGCGCCCATTCATCTTTTGGAAAGTGGGCTGGCACCCAATCAAGAATGACGCCGATACCGGCTTGGTGGAGCGCATCAACGAGGAATCTAAATTCATCTGGAGAGCCAAAGCGTGAAGTAGGTGCGAAGAAAGAAGTGACTTGATATCCCCATGATGGTGAATAGGGGTGCTCGGTAATTGGAAGAAATTCGACATGAGTGAAGTTCTGTTCTTTTACATAAGCAACTAACTCTTGTGCCATCTGAATGTAAGAAAGCCCTGGGCGCCAAGAACCTGCATGTACTTCATAGACCGAGACAGGAGAGCGCCAGGGTTGATACTGCGCACGTTTATTCATCCACTCTGTATCGCTCCAGGTGTAGCTGCTTTCAGTCACAACCGATGCAGTACGCGGTGGATGTTCGGTCGCACGCGCCATGGGATCTGCGTGATCTACCCAAGTTCCGCTATTGGTGCAGATGGCAAACTTGTAACAAGTGTTTGGTCCAACATCGGCGATGAAAATTTCCCAGATTCCAGTAGATCCTGCGCGCACCATTGGATGGGTATTGCGATCCCAGAAGTTATGGTCACCGACAAGGCTGACTGCTTGAGCATTAGGTGCCCAGACAGAGAACGCTGTTCCAATCAGAGCGCCATCAGCTTCGCGCTTTACATGCGCGCCGAGTACTTCCCAAAGTCTTTCGTGGCGACCTTCAGAGATCAGATGAAAGTCGAGTTCGCCTAACGTTGAATAAGGATTGAGATAACTGCCATGGCCAATAAAGGTTTCTTCTCCGCCGGGCTTTGCGCCGCTAAAGAGGCGGGAGAAAAAAGACATATGCAATCTTAAAGCTTTACCTGCGCAATGTGAACAACTTTGCCTGACAACCTTGTTGGATCGAGGCGGACGTAGGTATGCGCAGACCAGTCATATTTAGCGCCATCAATCAAATCCGTTACCGCAAAGTTATCTCTTTGCAGTCCAAGTTCTGTCATATTCCAGTGCACGACAGTTTCTTGCGCAAAAGTTGGGTCAAGGTTAATGACAACCAAAATCAAATTATCGCCTTCGCGCTTAGAGTAAGCGAGGATGGCATCGTTTTCGGTTGCATGAAAACGTAAGTTGCGAAGACGTTGTAGCGCCACATTCTTCTTACGAATTGCATTGAGTTGGGTGATAAATGGAGCCAAAGTCAGCTTCTTCTTAGTGGCGCCTTCCCAATCACGGACCTTGATTTCATACTTCTCAGAGTCGATGTATTCCTCACCGCCCTCTTTAAAGCGGCGATGTTCATATAGTTCATAGCCGGCATACATTCCCCATGAAGGGCTTAACGTTGTCGCAAGAGCTGCGCGAATTGCAAAGATGGCAGGGTTTCCTGATTGCAGATGGAAAGGCAAGATATCTGGAGTATTGACCCAGAAGTTTGGTCTAAAGAAGGCGCTGGTCTGCTGCGAAACTTCAGTGGCATATTCAGTCAGCTCTTGCTTACTGGTGCGCCAGGTGAAGTATGTATATGACTGATGGAAACCAGCTTTGCCAAGTGCATGCATCATCGCAGGCTTAGTGAATGCCTCAGCTAAGAAGATGACGTCGGGGTGCTCCAGGCGAATGGTTTTCATGACATCAGCCCAGAAATGCACTGGCTTGGTGTGAGGATTATCTACACGGAAGATTGAGATTCCTTGAGAGATCCAGAAACGCAAGATACGAAGTGATTCTTTCAGTATTGCGTCGTAATCATTATCAAAGTTGATGGGATAGATATCTTGATATTTCTTAGGTGGATTCTCGGCATATGCAATCGAACCATCCGGACGAGTAGTAAAGAATTCAGGGTGCTCTTTCACCCACGGATGATCAGGAGAGGCCTGCAAAGCAAAGTCCATCGCAATTTCAAGACCGTTCTTCTTGGCTGCTTTTACAAAGCTTTCGAAGTCAGCGAGGGTTCCAAGTTCTGGATTGATGGCATCGTGGCCACCTTCTTTATTTCCAATCGCCCAAGGAACTCCAGGATCTGTAGCAGATGGCGTCAGTGAATTGTTCTTACCTTTGCGAAAGTTTGTACCGATGGGATGCACAGGCGGCAGATACAAGATATCGAAGCCCATAGCAGCAACTGCAGGTAGACGAAGCTCGGCGGTTTTGAAGGTTCCAGAAATTATCGTGCCATCTGCGCCTACCTTGGCGCCTTCACTACGTGGAAAGAATTCATACCAAGAACCAACCAGCGCGCGTTCATGATCTGCGCGGATAGGAAAGTGTTCTGTCGATGTAATAAGTCTACAAAGAGGATTGGCAGTGAAATAGGCGCGAATCTCTTCAGTAGAAGTCTGCGAGAAACGATTCATGGCAGAGAGCGTGGAATCACCGAGGGCCTTGATTGCTGGACTAAGCAGAGCCTTAGCTGAAGGATCTTGGCTTAACTTCTCTTCAAAAATCTTCTTACCAATTGTGCACATCAGTTCTGCATCAATATCGGCTGGAATCTTTATCTCTGCATCATGGAGCCAAGTTGCAAAGGGGTGATCGTAAGAGTCGATGGCGAAGGTGAAGTCTCCACGGGCCGGGATAGTTACAGATCCTTCGTAAACATCTCCACCGTGCCACTTTTCGCGCATAACGCTGCGCGCAATCTCTTTTTTAGCGCTGTCATAGAGAACGACATCAGCGCCAAGGGCATCGTGGCCTTCGCGGAAAATGGTTGCACTTACTGGAATTACTTCACCGGCGATCGCCTTTACAGGAACGAAATCTCCCCCGAAGAAAACTACAGGGGAGATGTCGGTGACAGGAATTCGATTAATCAACCTGAACCTTCGGTATTTCCAGCATCTGCTGAACGTACATCGAAAATACGATACTTATCAATAGCTTCTTGCACGACTGCTTCCTTCACTTCGCCAGCCTTTGCCAGCTCTGCCAAGGTTGCGACAACGATTGATTCAGCATCGACCTTAAAGTGGCGACGAAGTGCACCGCGAGTATCGGAAAGACCGAATCCATCTGTACCTAGCGAATGGAATTGGTTTGGTACCCAAGGAGAGATTTGATCCTGAACTGCGCGCATAAAGTCAGAGACAGCAATGACTGGACCTTCTGTGCCTTTGAGTTTGTCGTAAACGTAAGCAGTCTTCTTATCGCGCGGATTGAGCATATTGTGGCGATCGACTGCAAGACCATCGCGACGAAGTTCATTCCATGAAGTCACTGACCAGACAGAGGCGGCAACGCCCCAATCTTCAGCAAGTAACTTCTGGGCCTTAACTGCCCAGTTGACTCCAACGCCAGATGCCAAGAGTTGTGCATTCTTTTTACGCTGCTTTGCAGCAGGTGCGTAGAGATAAATTCCTTTAAGCAGACCGTCTAGATCCAAGTTCTCAGGTTCTGCAGGCTGCACATATGGCTCGTTGTAGATAGTGAGGTAGTAGAAGATGTTCTCGCTATTTTCCCCGTACATACGGCGAAGACCATCTTTAAAGATATGTCCTACTTCGTAGGCAAAGGCAGGGTCATAAGAAACAACTGCTGGGTTGGTAGCAGCCAACAAGTGTGAATGGCCATCTTCATGCTGCAGACCTTCACCGTTCAGCGTTGTGCGACCTGCTGTTGCGCCCATAACGAAGCCACGGACCAATTGGTCAGCTGCTGCCCAGAAGGCATCTCCTGTGCGCTGGAATCCGAACATTGAGTAGAAGATGTAGATAGGAATCATCGGTTCATCATGTGTTGAGTATGAAGAGCCCACTGCAGTAAAGGATGCAACCGATCCTGCTTCATTGATTCCTTCGTGCAGAATCACACCTGATGTTGATTCCTTGTAGGACAGCATCAATTCACGGTCTACTGCAAGGTACTGCTGACCATGTGGTGAGTAAATCTTTAACGTTGGGAAGAGTGAATCCATACCGAAGGTACGCGCCTCATCAGGAATGATTGGTACCAAACGGTGACCTAGTCCTGGGTCTTTCACCAAATCCTTGAGCATACGAACAAATGCCATTGTTGTCGCAACTTCTTGAGTTCCTGAACCGCGACGCACTGATTCATAAGCATCATCAGCTGGTTGCGCTAGCGGACGTGAAATTGGGCGACGACGAGGAATAGTTCCACCGAGTTCGCGGCGGCGGTCTTCGAGGTACTTCATCTCAGGTGAATCTGGCGCTGGCTTGAAGTATGAAGGTGTGTACTTATCAAGCTTGTCATCTGACAATGGAATCTCTAGGCGATCGCGGAATTCAATGATGTCTTCGAGCGTCATCTTCTTCATCTGGTGCGTTGAGTTACGACCTTCGAAGTGCGAACCAAGTGTCCATCCCTTAACGGTCTTCGCCAAGATAACTGTAGGTCGGCCATTCTTTTCTGTTGCTGCTGTATAGGCTGCAAATAACTTACGATAATCGTGTCCACCGCGCTTAAGGTTCCAGATTTGATCATCAGACCAATTAGCAACCATGGCAGCAGTACGTGGATCGCGAGCAAAGAAGTGTTCACGAACAAAGGCGCCGTTCTCAGCCTTAAAGGTCTGGTAATCACCATCAAGAGTTGTATTCATGATGTTAACAAGCGCACCCTCGCGGTCTTGCGCAAGAAGTGGATCCCAGCCACGGCCCCACACAACCTTGATGACATTCCACCCCGCGCCACCGAAGATTGATTCGAGCTCTTGAATAATCTTGCCGTTTCCACGCACTGGACCATCAAGGCGCTGCAAATTACAGTTAACGACAAAGGTGAGGTTATCTAGTTTCTCGCGAGAGGCCAGACCAATTGCACCCAAGGTGTCGACTTCATCCATTTCACCATCGCCCAAGAAAGCCCAGACGTTCTGATCACTGGTGTCTTTAATTCCGCGGTTATGTAGGTAACGATTAAAGCGCGCCTGATAGATAGCGTTGATTGGACCAATACCCATCGACACAGTTGGGAACTGCCAGAAGTCAGGCATCAAACGTGGATGTGGATATGAAGATAAACCACCCGCAGTATGTGAAAGCTCTTGGCGGAATCCATCTAACTGATCTTCAGTAAAGCGACCTTCAAGAAATGCGCGTGAATACATTCCTGGGCTGGCATGGCCCTGGAAGAAAATCTGATCTCCGCCACCTGGGTGATCTTGTCCGCGGAAGAAGTGGTTAAAACCAACTTCATACAAGGCAGCCGATGATGCATACGTAGAGATATGCCCGCCAACACCGACTCCGGGACGCTGTGCACGGTGCACCAACATTGCCGCGTTCCAGCGAACATATGAACGGATACGACGTTCAATATCTTCATCGCCTGGGAATTCTGGTTCGTTCTCAGGAGAGATGGTGTTGATGTAATCGGTAGTACGAAGTGAAGGAAGTCCGATATTTCTCTCGTGCGCTCGCTTGAGAAGTGACAACATCAAGTAACGGGCACGTACTGGACCTGCGGCCTGAAGCGCGGCATCGAAGGATGCCTGCCATTCAGCTGTCTCGCTGGGATCGGTATCTACTAACTGGTCGATTATCTGATCTGGGTGTCCAGCGAATTCGGTCATAGGCGTATTCTCGCGCCAAATGGGTGCCAGAGCAAAAAAATACGCTGTGAGGCAGGCAAAACCCTTGTAAATATCCGTCTCATCGGTTGGACTTATCCCGTGGCAATACGCATGGGTTTTGCTAAAGGAGAACTCGTCCTCGAAGTCGGATATGGACCTGACTGTGACGATGAACTGCGCGCAGAGATTAAAGGCATTGTTGGCACTGAATTTCTAGAGGGTGCCACTACAGATGTTGTCGATGCAGTCCTTCTCTGGTTCCGCGAAGATGACGGCGATCTCGTAGATGAATTAATGGATGCGATGACCTATCTCTCTGAGACTGGGCCAATCTGGGTACTGACCCCAAAGATGGGACGAGATGGCCATGTTGAACCTAGCGATATTCAAGATGCTGCTCCCAC
>JAIXPU010000129.1 GCA_027486075.1 Streptomycetaceae bacterium
ACAAGATCCTTAAGTCTTTGGTGCTCTTGCTCCCAGCGCAGCAACAGCTCGGCAAAGCGAGCGTTACGTGCACGTCGAGCTTCATGCCACGTATCAAACTTGCCACCATGTACCCAAGCAGTATTTCCATTGACTCCTTGTTCGAGCGCAACTATTCGAGTTGCAGTGTTCTGCAGTAGTTCACGATCGTGGCTAACAAAGAGAATAGATTTTTTGGTCTCTGCCACAACTTGTTCAAGCCAGCGCTTGGAAGGGACATCAAGATAGTTATCTGGCTCATCAAGCAATAGGACTTCTTCAGGTCCTTCGAGCAACGCACGTAGAACTAACTTCTTCTGTTCTCCACCAGAGAGTGTGTTTACCTTACGGTCAGCAACTTCTTCGAAGGGCTTTTCCAGCATCTCAGTACAACACTTATCCCAAATCACCTCGAAGTCATATCCCCCACAATCGCCCCAATCGATGATTGCTTGCGCATAAGCCATCTGGCTCTTTTCATCACCGACTTCATTCATGCACTTCTCGGTTTCAAGAATCTTCGCCGCTGCTTGACGAATACGCACCGGTGCAACTGAAATCAATAGCTCTCGCACAGTTGTCTCATCTCGCACAGAACCAATGAACTGGCGCATCACGCCCAGGCCTCCGGTGATTGCAACTGTTCCTTCATCAGGAGAAATATCTCCGCAGATCATGCGAATAAGAGTTGTCTTTCCAGAGCCGTTAGGGCCTATCAGGGCAACTTTGGCGCCATCGCCTACGCGGAAAGAGACATCGTTAAGTAAGACGCGTCCATCAGAGAGTGAGTATTCAACGCTGGCAATATCGATATGGCCCATTAAGCGCGTTTACCAATCGTTACTTGCGCACGTTCCAGCAGTTGGTCATTACTTGGGTAATCAACTTGATAGAGCGTCAATCCACGGGCTGGAAATACCAAGGAATCTGAAACTCTTTCTTTATTTGCCAGTAGCTCACCTATCCATGAAGGATCTTTACGGCCATCTGCAACACAAACAACTGCTCCAACTAAGTTACGAACCATGGAGTAACAGAAGGCATCGGCTACAACATCTGCCACCAAGAGCCCCTCTGAAGTTCGCTGCCATTGATACTTCTCCAAGGTGCGAATTGTGGTTCCGCCTTCCTTGAATTTACAGAAGGCTGCAAAGTCGTGATGGCCAAGGGCTAGAGCGCTTGCCTTATTCATGAGATCTACATCGAGCGGGCGGTACCACGATGCAACATCGTGGCGAGTAAGAGGAGGAATGACATCGTTGTTATCGATGATTTTGTAGGTGTAATAACGGCGTAGCGCTGAAAATCGAGCATGAAAGCCGGCAGGTGCATCGGTGATGTTCATGATGCGCACATCTTCATCGAGAATTCGGTTGAGTTTGTAACGCAAATCTTTATAGGTTAAGTCTGCTGCAAAGATGGCATCTGGAACATCTACGTGAATTACTTGGCCGGTGGCATGGACTCCAGAATCGGTGCGACCGGCGACGATAGATTCTGCATCTATTCGAGCAATCTGCGAGATAGCTTTTTCAACCAAGTCTTGAAGTGTGCGTCTGCCAGGTTGGGCAGCCCATCCATAGAAATTACTTCCGTCATAGGCAATATCGAGCCGTAAACGACGAAACCCACTCTCGGGAAAGAGAGTGGGTTGCGCCATCGAAACGTTTGTCTGGGATTACTTATCTGTAACGAGTTCGATCACTGCCATAGGAGCGTTATCACCCTTACGTGGACCGATCTTTGTAATACGTGTGTATCCACCTTCACGGTTAGCAAAGGTTGGTGCGATTACAGTAAAGAGGTTGTGAACAACGGTCTTATTTGCAATACGCGCCATTACTTCACGACGAGCAGAGAGATCACCCTTCTTGCCGAAAGTGATGAGCTTTTCAGCAAGTGGACGCAGGCGCTTTGCCTTTGCCTCGGTAGTTGTGATCTTTCCGTGCTCGAACAACTGCTCAGCAAGAGTACGAAGAATCAAGCGCTCGTGTGATGGGCCTGAACCCAAACGTGGGCCTTTAGTTGGCTTTGGCATTGTCTTCTCCCTTATGCCTGATCTGCATCAGCGAAGTCTTCATCTGATGCGTTGTAGTTCTGGTGTTGTGAAGGATCAAATCCTGCTGGGCTGTCCTTAAGAGACATTCCCATTGAGACGAGCTTTGCCTTGATCTCGTCAATGGACTTTGAACCAAAGTTACGGATATCAAGCAGGTCAGCCTCTGAACGGTTGACTAGCTCGCCAACTGTGTGAATGCCTTCGCGCTTCAAGCAGTTGTATGAACGAACTGTGAGATCAAGGTCTTCGATTGGAAGAGCAAGATCTGCAGCAAGAGCAGCATCCATGACAGATGGCCCCATCTCGATACCTTCAGCATCAAGATTGAGTTCGCGTGCAAGTCCGAAGAGTTCAACGAGAGTCTTACCTGCTGATGCAACTGCATCGCGTGGCTTCATTGATGGCTTTGTTTCGACATCAACAACAAGACGATCGAAGTCGGTACGCTGTTCAACACGTGTTGCTTCAACCTTGTATGTCACCTTAAGAACTGGTGAATAGATTGAGTCAACAGGAATGCGACCGATTTCAGCTCCTGCTTGCTTGTTCTGCACTGCAGTGACATAGCCACGGCCGCGCTCGACAGTAAGTTCGATTTCAAGGTTTGCCTTGCCGTTAAGTGTTGCGATGTGGAGTTCAGGGTTATGAACTTCAACGCCACTTGGAACAGCAATATCAGCACCTGTGACAGCGCCTGCACCTGATTTACGGATGTAGATAACTGAAGGCTCATCGTTATCGCTTGAAAGAACAAGGTTCTTGATGTTCAAGACGATATCTGTGAGGTCTTCCTTAACGCCTTCGAGAGTTGTGAACTCGTGAAGTGCGCCTGCAACGCGAATGCTGGTAACTGCCGCACCTGGAATAGATGAGAGCAGAGTACGGCGCATTGAGTTGCCGAGTGTGTAGCCGAAACCTGGCTCAAGCGGTTCAATGATGAAACGTGAGCGGTTCTCGGAAATTACTTCTTCGCTAAGCGTTGGGCGTTGTGCAATTAGCACTGGTGCTCCTCTTTCTTCTCGTGGAAATCCACTATTTGATTTCCTCTAGGGGTTAGAAAAATTACTTGCTGTAGAGCTCAACGATGAGCTGTTCTTGAACCTGTGTATCGATCACTGATCGAGCAGGTACACCGTGGATGATGATGCGCATCTGTGCTGCAACAACTTCCATCCACGCTGGAACAGACTTCTCACCGAACTCTGCGCTTGCGACGATAAATGGTGTGAGGTCATGTGACTTTGGAAGAACATCAATGA
>JAIXPU010000072.1 GCA_027486075.1 Streptomycetaceae bacterium
ATAAATTTCTTGTTTTCGGCCTCGTTGCCAATGGTCACTCGTAAGTAACCCAATAATCCCACATCTCTGATGAGAACTCCTCTTTCGAGCATCTCTTGCCAGAGTTGAGCTGCTGGCTTAGTGAAGCCGCCGAAGAGGAGGAAGTTAGCATCGCTTGGCACGACAGTGAGTCCGAGTGCGATGATCTCTTGCGCCAATGTATTGCGGTCTGCGCGCAGACGAGCAACGTTGGCGAGGAGCTCCTCTTGATAATCCAGCGCTACTTCACCGGCAGCTTGAGTCAACGCGCTCAAGTGATACGGCAGGCGAACCAAATACATCGCGTTAATAACGGCCTCATCTGCAACCAGGTAACCCAGGCGAACGCCCGCAAAGGCAAATGCCTTACTCATCGTTCGAATAACAACAACATGTGGATACTTCTTAATCAGAGTTACTGCCGATGTTTCTTCCGAAAACTCTGCATAGGCCTCATCGATGACCAACAAACCTGGTGTCGCCTTAGCTAACTTCTCAATTTCATCAATGGAGAGCGTTGAACCCGTCGGATTATTTGGAGTAGTAATGAAGGTAAGTGCTGGTTTCTCGCGTTGAATCTGCGCGAGGGCAGAGTCGTAATCGAGGGTGAAATCCTCGCGGCGAGAACCATTAATCCAAGAAACACCGGTCACCTTGGCAATTAAGGGGTGCATTGAATAGGAAGGCGTGAAACCTAGAGCGCTCCCACTTCCAAAGGCCATGAAGAGAGATTGGATGATTTCATTGCTGCCATTTGCCGCCCAGATGTTCTTTTCGTTCAATGATGTTGCAGAGAGCGAGTTGATAAATTGCGCCAACTTGCTTCGCAGAACCGTGGCATCACGATCGGGATAACGGTTGAGGTTCTTGGCAGCCTCCAACACTCTGGCAGCTATTGCTGTGGAGAGTTTTTCTGAAAGTGGATACGGGTTCTCATTTGTATTCATCACTGCATCGGCAGGGACTTGCGGCGCTCCATATGCCGAGAGTTCACGTAAATCTTGGCGCAGTGGCAACCATGTTGGCCATTGGTTCATAGATTTTCCAATCGCGCAGTCATTGCTTCGCCATGAGCGGGAAGATCTTCAGAGTTGGCTAAGGTAACAACTGTCTCGAGAATTTCAGTAAATGCAGCTCTGTCATATTCGATGAAGTGCAGACCGCGTAAGAAAGTTTGCACAGAAAGACCGCTGCTGTGGCATGCACAACCACCAGTGGGCAATACGTGGTTAGAGCCTGCAGAGTAATCACCGAGTGAGACTGGAGAGAATCGTCCGATAAAGACCGCGCCGGCATTGCGGATCTTCTTTGCATCAATAGCCGATTGTGAAGTCTGAATTTCAAGATGTTCGGCCGCATAAGCATTGACGACATCGAGACCCTGCTCAATGGAGTCAACCAGGGCAATCGCAGATTGAATACCTGAGAGCGCGGTACGAATTCGTTCTGAGTGCTTAGTTGCAGCAACTCTCTTCTCGAGTTCGGCTTCAACTTCGCTAGCTAACTTGGTTGATGTTGTCACGAGCACAGCCGCTGCAATGACATCGTGCTCTGCTTGGCTAATCAAGTCGGCAGCTACATCGGCGGCAATCGCAGTGTCATCAGCCAGAATTGCAATCTCCGTAGGTCCAGCTTCAGAGTCGATCCCGATAATTCCCCGAAGTGCACGCTTGGCAGCAGCAACATAGATATTGCCAGGTCCGGTTACCAAGTCGCACTTTTCGCAGAGGTCTTTCATGCCGTAAGCAAAGAGCGCAATGGCTTGCGCTCCCCCAACTGCGTAAACCTCTGTAATTCCCAAGAGGGCACATGTTGCCAAAATAGTTGGGTGTGGCAATCCGGCAAACTCACTTTGCGGAGGTGAAGCAACTGCGATGCTACGTACTTGCGCAATCTGCGCCGGAATAACATTCATCATCACGCTACTTGGATAAACGGCGCGACCACCAGGGACATAGAGACCAACGCGATCTACAGGCACCCAACGCTCGGTAACAGTTCCACCATCAACGACCTTGGTGGTGGTTTCATCACGGCGCTGGTCTTCATGCACCTTACGAATTCTTGCCGCCGACTTTTCGAGCGCTTCTCTGATATTTGGATCAAGGTGCTGTAACGCTTCATCGAGAGCTTGCTGTGGAACGCGAATTGTTGCTGGAGTGACCCCATCAAACTCTTCTGCCAACTTGATCAAATCGTTTTCGGTACCAACTTTTACTCTTTGCAAAATCGGGGCGATAGCAACCATCGCCGATGCCACATCAAGAGTGGCGCGCGGAAGAAGCTCTTGATAACCAGCTTTATCAAGGGACTTACCTCGCAGATCGACGGTACGAATCACATCGTTATTCTACTTTGGGCAGGGTTTAGCGTGAGACCGGATTTTTAAGATACTGATGAGTTAGGTGGCTGCCATTTAGATACGAACGAGGCAGTCAGGGCCCAGAATCGCCTTGAGATCTGCGCTCAAACTTGGTGAAGATGTCACAAGCGCATCAATTTTTAGCGTTGTTGATTTCTCTTGATCAATGACTTGGAGATGAACCTCTCGCTTACCGGGATGAGAGCGCAAGATCTCTTTCATTCGCTCGACAACAGGTGGAGTCACTTGAGTCGCAGGAAGTGAGATAAGGAGCGGACCTGTTGGCGTTGCGCTGATATCTGGCATCTTCATCTCGAGCGCAGTGAAGCGAACTTGCTCGTCAGTACGCGAGAAACGTCCTCGCACAACAACTACGCGGTCTTCAGTGAGTGAGAGCGCATATTGATTGTAGGTATTCGAGAAGAAGAGAACTTCTATGGCGCCTTCGAGATCTTCCACATTTACAACAGCCCACGAAGCGCCTTG
>JAIXPU010000098.1 GCA_027486075.1 Streptomycetaceae bacterium
ACAGCGCTAGGAGCCCTCACTCTGATGATCCCAGCAGAGCTCACCTGGTTCACATATCTATATGCAGCTGTGGGCTTTGGGTTTGGAGTGGCTTATGTGGTGGGGATGATGCGGGGATTACAAAAGAGGTAACCACCTTCATGAAAACTGGTTTGGCGAAGTGATACCCCATTAAATGTGCATAGGAACTTGATTACTACTCTTCTCATTCTTCTTAACCATGACTGTTACAGCAGGAGACTTTTACTTGGGCATACATCCCTCTTGCGTACCCTCAACAACAACCCTCACCGCATTCGGATCAAACGGATTCGTCGGCTCAAACTCAGGAACCGCAGACGAGTAAATCTCTCCACTCTCAAAAGCGTTTATGTGGTCTAATCAGCGCAGCCAGATGATCTCTCTGGAAGCGCTCACCAACTAAGTCGTAGGTGTAGTCGACTCCATGGGGTGCCTCTTTATTTGCTTTGTTCATCACCTGAACTTCAGGTCAGTGAATTGATTAGCGAGCGAAGATGGGACGTTCTGATGAAATAGTCTGAGATTGAGGTGGCATACGAGTAACCCAGCGTAAAAGGATTGCTGAAGTAAGAAGTACGGGAGAGTGGATTCATCGGAAATTACAGACCTTCATCACACGGGAAGTCCTCTTCCGGTTCCCAAACTGGACCAGATTTGAGAAATCACCACTAGCGTGTCCGCGACCCTTGGGTAAACTTCATTTTCAATATTATCCGCTGTGACGATTTCTGGAAGCGACTGAATCATCTCATCGTACTTAAACATTGTCTTGGCGTCAGTCAAAATTGAATTGTACGGGATTAACGCCGCCCCTTGAAGTTCCTGCTCTGGATCGCGTCTATGCAACTCACGCAATACAACATAAAAGTCATAAACAGCGTTTACAAACTCGTGAGGATACTGCCTCATACAGTGGGAACTCTTGATCCATCAGGCAGTCGATGGGTTTTACCCTTAATGATTCCTTCTTTGGGTGGATTAAAGTGGTTGTAGAGCGACATTGAAAGCGCCTTTGTCATCATTCGTTGGAAATCAGGCTGACTAAAAAATGCCGTGAATAGATCTTGATTTGCCTCATGGCGTTCGATTAATCCATCTGCTACTAGAGGCACGAAGTGCATCTCAAAATTATCATAATCGTTAGCTCGCGCTACCTCCATGAGGTCTGGATCGTTTGCGTAATGTTGCTGTTGTTGTTCAAACCAAATTCGGTCCGCATCCGTAAGATTCAAGCCAAATCGTTCATTTAAGTCAGCAATTAGTCGAGAGAGTAACTCCTTCTCATCTTTTTGCTTTCCGCCGCCGCCCTCACGTATAGCTGGATCCATAGGCTCCTCAGAACCAGCCACTAATGAAAGGTTCTGGTTCTGTGAAATTATTTGCGTGCGTAGATGAGTCAATACAACCGAGTCATCGATGTCTACAGTTCCGCTGCCATTACCCAACAACAATCGACGGTCTAGCATTTTCGTGTAGTAATACAGCTCTTCTAGCTCGGGGTCTTTAAAAGGAACTATTTGGGCTAGGAACGAATAAGCCTCCACATAATTCCGGCAAAGGCTCTTAAACTCGATTCTAGAATCATCATCAAGACGATTCCATCGTTCTACTGCTGTGTCTGTGTTCGCCTTAAGTGCAGAGCTTCCAGACGTCGTTGCCTGAAGAATGCCATCGACTGCTTTTCGCATCTCATCTTTATGAAGGATACCCGCAGACATTAACTTCTGTTGCAAGTGATACAAGATATTCGGATCCGTGGGCACAGAAGTGGTCTCCTCATAGTACGGTTTAAAGGCCTCTCGAATCTCCTCTGCATCATTTACAAAATCGAGAACAAATGTGTCTTCTTTATCAGGATGAATGCGGTTCAGTCGTGACAGAGTCTGCACTGCTGAGATCCCAGTTAATTTCTTATCTACATACATGGTGTGAAGTAAAGGTTGATCAAATCCCGTTTGGTATTTCTCTGCCACCACCAGCACCTGATACGACTTCGCGAATTCTTCCGGAATAGCTGAACTCTTAATGCCATTCATTGAGTACTCGGAGTATTCAGCACCCTTAGCGTCTGGGTCATAGACCGTACCTGAGAAGGCAACCAATGTACGAACATCCTTATAGTTCTTTTCCGCAATATAGGCGTCTATCGCCTGCTTGTATCTCACCGCGTGAACGCGTGAACGCGTGACAACCATTGCTTTAGCAGAACCATCAATCTTCTTAGCTGTATTAACTCTGAAGTGCTCAACAATGATTTCTGCCTTCTGGGCGAGGTTGGTCGGATGAAGTGACGCATAACGAGCGAGTGTTGAAGCAGTCTTCCCTTTTGGAACCTCCAGGTCTGCAGCCGCCAAATCATTTGCAAGTTTGTAATAAGTCTTGTAGGTCGTATAATTTTTTAGAACATCCAGGATGTACTGCTCCTCGATGGCCTGCCTCATTGAATACTGATGGAATGCAACATAGACGGGCTCTCCAGTTGCTGAAACTATCTTTTCTCCGAAGAGCTCTAAAGTTTTGGACTTGGGTGTTGCAGTAAAGGCAAAGAAGGTTATGTTCTCAGCTTTTCCTCGTGATGAAACTGACTTCTCCAATAGATCTTCAAAACTATCTTCAATAGACGTGTTCTTAGCATCGAACTCTTCCGCAGCCAAAAGAGAATCAGCATTGCTTTCGCCACTTAAAACTAGCTTCAAATCTTTTGCAGTATCGCCCGATTGTCCCGAGTGCGCCTCATCTACAATAATTGCAAATCTTTTTCCAGCAAGTTCTGTTGCAGACTTAGCTACCACCGGGAATGTCTGAATCGTAGTAATAATTATTCTTGTGGCTTTGGTTTCTAGTGCTTCACGAAGTTGCGCGTTTTTACTCCCCGCATCTTCTCGCACTGAAACAATTGTTCCCGGTTGGTGATCAAAAGATGCAACAGTGTCTCGCAATTGTTGATCGAGTACTCGTCGATCAGTAACTACAATCACTTTGTCATACAGAGGTTCGTTAGGACCAATTCCCTTTAACGAAAGAGGACCATCAGATTCAACTGACGCGGGGCTGTGTAAAACGGATAAACGATGCGCAAGCCAACTTATGGTGTTGGACTTTCCGCTTCCTGCAGAGTGTTGAGCGAGTCGATTTAGGCCTGGTCCAGAAGTTTGAGTTGCTTCCACCATAGCTTCGACTGAATGCCATTGATGGAAACGAGGGAAAATGATCCTCTTCTCACCGGTTTTCTTACGAGTTGCTTCATCAACTTTATAGGAAACGTGTATGTACGAGCCGAGGATTCTTAGCCAATTATCCCGATTGAGTACCTCATGCCAAAAGTATCTTGTCTTCTCGCCTCCCAGATCTAGTGGATTTCCCATCCCGCCCGCCTTGCCAGCACCCTGAGCCCCTTGATTGAATGGTAAAAAAGTTGTGCTCGCACCTTTTAATTGGGTGGTCATAAAGACGTCGTTCTCATCCAATGCGAAGTTCACTAGCGATCTGCTTCTGAAAATTAGGTCGCTCGGTTTACGATCGGTTCTATACTGCTTGATCGCATCCTTAACATTTTGTCCTGCAGTTTGAGCCTTCAGCTCAGCAGTGGCTACAGGAATTCCATTGAGAAAGAACACTAAATCAACACTGTCTTCAACATTAGTCTCAGACATCTTAATCTGACGCGTGACAGTTACTCGGTTCGCTTCGTACTTCAAACGATTCTCAGATGTTATGTCGTGTGCTGGGGCAAAATATGCTAATTGGAACTTTACTCCAAGGTCAACTATGCCCTTTCGTAGAACATCGATAGTTCCGCGATTATCGATTTCTTTGGCTAGACGATCAGCAAACTTTGTCCAGGCCACATCATCACTACTATGGAGAGATGCTAGTCTTTTCAACTCGTCACTCTGAGTAGAAATAATAAACAGTTTGAGTTCTTCTAAATCAAGTCCAATATCTCTCTTGTAATTTGCTTTATTGCCTTGATGCCAGTCATGATGAATAAGATGCTCAGTGATTATCTTTTCTAAAGTACTCTCGTAATGTGCAATCTCGGCCATCAGCAGAAATCCCTTCCAGTTCTGATATCAAGGGCACCGGTTATGACGTTCGTTAGTAGTGAATTTTTGAACTCTTCCAATTTTGAGATACTTAGATTCAATATCTCAATCGTGGATCTACTTGAATTTGAAGTATCCGCTACCGCCTCAACCGACTTAATCTGAGCTTGCATAGATGGATAAACTACAGGAATATTTTTTAATGAGGTGGCATCGAGGTTTCGTTGAATATTGCCGACTCCTCGTGAAACCTGTTCGTATAGGAAAACCATTGGGCGGGACCTAAAAAGTATATTAGCAAATTCTGGCAAGAAATCACTAGACAACCTGTAAATGTGATACGCAGGACTGATGATTCCTTGGTAGGCAGAAACACCAACAGATCCTCTCCATGCTTGCTGATTATTCATCACTAGATACCCAGGCTTTACAACTTGATAATTGGACATATCCTCTGAAGGGTTGTGAACCCTATCTATTCCCCCTTGAGAAAATGGAATAACTCCTTCGTTCAAGTAGACTGAGAGTAAATCTCCATGGCCTCCAGATGCTCTACTTGCGCTGGATGCGATGTATCTAAATTTGATTCGCGTCCAATTGTCTGGAAGTTTGATAGCAAATGGATCTGCTAATTCCGAAGAGTTTTTAATCGAACTCGGGGTGCGCAAAATCTTGGGACTGAAAATAAGTCGTTCTGTTTCCTCCACTCGGAATTCATTGATTTGAGATATCTGCGCTCTTTTTGCTGCAATGAGATTAGTCAATGTGGCGAGCTGATGATCTAAGTATCTTGAAATTCTTTGTTGTTCATCTAGAGGAGGTACTGGGAGTGGAACTTCAGCAAAGATTGATGGGTCAAAAGATGTTGATCGCTCTCTAATTCCTTTGGCTAGCGACTGAATGTAACCAATGTTTGCTAAATGTCTCAAATAATATGCGTAAAAAGATAAATCTAGATCTTTCCGTGGCCTATAGATGTGTGTCACTGGTGAAATTTTTCCATTGGATTTAGAGACTCCAATTGCTCCTGCAAACCCGTCCATTGAATGGATTACCAGATCTCCAATTAAAACACCTTGATAGCCATGGAATTGCACAGCTTCGGTGTATCCCGTTTCACGTCGCTCCGATCGAAGCATTACTTCTCCATCTCGGAATGCAGTAACTGTCCCATCAGATTCAAAACAAGGCCTATGCAACTGTTTGAACAAAAATTTTGCCCTAGTCTCCGGCCAGATTGTCTTCACAGCAAATCCCCCATTATTGACTGAATCTGGTGTTCCAAATCCTGAATTTCGTTGCGAATCTCTTCCACTGGTCGCGGTGGAACGTATGTATAAAATTGTCTGTTAAATGGAATTTCATAACCAATTTTTGTCTTACTATGGTCAACCCAAGCATCCTTTGCGTGTGGGTGAACCTCATTTTCTAGGTGTACTTCTGCAAGTCTTTCGATAATGTCAACTTTTTCAGGCGTACTCAATTCAATAAAGCCTTGTGGAAGCGGGATATTTTCAGAGTCCCTCAGATCGGCATCCGGTTCAAATGCTTGCTTCTTTCCTTGGACGGGTTTTGCCTCGGGATCACTCGCACTAATCAGCTTCAAAACAGTCTTTAGCTCTTTAATACCAATTCCAACTTCATCGAGAGCCTTTTTGGCGTCACTCTCCGAGTTAAACAACTTTGGAGCGATTTTTTCTAGCTTTCCGCGTATCACCGCTGGAGCAGATTTGAGCACTTCTTCATCAACTCTCCAAACTCTTCGGAGTGGTCGTTCGATCGTTAATCTTGCAAATCCAAATTCTTCGTTCTTCATGACTTTAACTCGCTTGTCGGATGATTGCGAAATTGCCTCCGAATACAAATTTGTTATCTCTTCTATCGCGTCAAAGGTTAACTCTTTTTTCTTATCTCCAAGAGCCTTGCGCATTTTGCTACCAAATTCGCGTGCATCTACGAGGCGCACAAGACCTTGAGATTTCTTTTCTTTACGATTGCTTAGAATCCAAATATACGTTCCAATCCCTGTGTTGTAGAATAATTGATCAGGCATTGCCACGATGCCCTCTAGCAAATCGTTTTCAATGATCCATTTTCGGATTTCAGATTCGCCTGAGCCCGCTTGGCCAGAGAATAGTGGTGAACCCGAGAGAATGATCGCTATTCGCGAACCACCTTCGATTATGTCTTTCGTTTCGGGTTTGTCAGCAATTGGCTTCATCTTGCTGATCATGTGCTGAATAAATAGAAAAGAGCCATCACTGACACGTGGTAACCCGGCACCATAACGACCGTCAAAACCTTTGGCCTTATGCTCTTTTTCAATCGGTTCTTGATACTTCTTCCAATCAACACCATAAGGTGGGTTTGAAATACAGTAATCAAACTGTTTACCTGCGTGGCCATCTTCATTGTTGAGGCTATTACCTAAAGTGATTCTTGTTGGGTCCTGGCCTTTGATCATCAGATCAGAACGAGCGATCGCCCAAGTTTCAGGATTTAGCTCTTGGCCAAAAACATTCAGTTTTATATTGGGATTAAGGTCATGCAGGTACTCCTCGGCAATTGAAAGCATTCCACCAGTTCCGCAAGCAGGGTCATAAATGCTACGGATTGGTTTTTGTCCTGCGAGCGCTTTTGAATCCTCGATAAAGAGGAGGTTCACCATGAGGCGGATTACCTCACGCGGGGTGTAGTGCTCACCGGCAGTCTCATTCGACATTTCCGAAAACTTGCGGAGAAGTTCTTCAAACACATACCCCATAGCCTCATTGGAGACTGTCTCTTCAGATAGATCTAAGTCCGCGAATTTTCCGATGATTTGATAAAGCAAGCCCTGCTCATCTAGTTTCTTGATTTTGTCAGGGAAGCCGTACTTATCGAGAACTTCTGATGCGCTTGGTGAGAAGGCACGTATGTAGGAGTTGAGGTTTGATGCCACTTTGTTCGGGTCTTGCAAAATCTTAGTCAGCGAGAGCGGGGACGTGTTATAAAAGTTTTGGCCAGATTCTTTATTGAGAATGGTTTCTAGGTCGTTGATCTTTCCTTCTAGCGATTTGGACTTTGTAATTACCTTGTCCTTAGTCTTCTCAAGTGCGCACTCGAGTCTCCGCAATACAACAAAAGGAAGAATTGTTTGCCCATACTCGTGGGGCTTGAAGTCTCCCCTAAGGATGTCGGCAACCGACCAGATGAGGCTGACTTTGTCTTGGAATCCTTTTGGTGAGGTCATGGGCAAAACCTATCCCTTACGTATGACAATGTTGAGACATAAAGGTTTTTCCAGCCTACTAATCAACCTAATGACCGCTAAATTCCTCAAATCTAACTTCTAACCGGGCTGGGTCTGGTTTATCCGCGGCCGCAGGTGGCACCCAAAGTTTGGTCTTGTCCATTTCTTTAATTCCATGCTCCAACATTGGCCCATCTGTTTCCCTCAGAATGTCCCGGCGGATATGGACTGTGTAGTCAGCATCGATTCCAACAATATTTATGTCATAGGCAGTGTGATGGATTTTGCAAAGGCTTAGACCATTGGTCACAGAAGTTGAAGAAGTCTCATCGCTATCCGGCGTTATGTGTGCCGCATCTAAAAGTTGACCATGGCCAAGCCTGCAGATGGCACACCTTGTTTCGTAGGCACTGATGACGCGTGCGCGAAAAGCGGGTTGATGGAGTCGCTGCTTCATCAAGCGTTGGGCATAGCGTCTTTCAATCAAAGATTCAGACCGAGATGCCGTGGCTAGGGAAAGATCAGGAGCTATAAGGCAATATCCCTGATCAGGAAAATCATTGATGATGAAGACTTTGTACGGGACGTAGCGGCCTGAATCTTGTTGAACAAACCAAATAAGAGGAAGTTGAAGCTCCATGGCTTTGCGCATCTTTGTGTTCTTGCCAGCGGTGCCACCAGATTGATAGTCATATCGCCAGAGCCCACCTGAGACTTCTTGGTCCTCGTACTTTCCTGACTTCGTAGTGTTGATAGAAAGGGTTGCTCTCAGCTCTTCACCGAGGCTCCAGGAGGCACCTGGATTCCAAATACCGCCTTGCGAATCGATGACCCTAATAGTTTGACCCGCGTACGAGAAGCTTCCAAGTTCAGCACGGGAGAGCATTCCATCGCCGTCGTTCGCTTTAGAGATGATCTTCTCGATCAAATCCTCACGAAGGGCCTGCTCATCCTCAAGAGTCCACATAATACAAAGCTTACTTAAGCTAGTAGCCTATTGATTCTCTTAACTATCGCTTTCCGGCGCTTGAGTAGAAAGTCGTCATATGAATACTCATCCAAGATTTCACCTTCTGTTGGAATCGCCTGGAGGTTCAATAGTTCGACATCACTACTATCGATAATCTTCTTGAGATACTCGGCTGGAGGCTTTGCGCTTATTTCACGGTTGGTCTTTCCACCGATGAAGGCCAAATTCGAGATGTCATTAACCTGATTACGACGGAGGTCCGGATAATTCTGCCTGAGGAAAGCTTTCGGGTAAATGTGGTGAAATTGCAACTTATCTTCATTCCCGCGATGTTTCACTGAGATCTCTAGCTTGCTGTACCAATCCTTGGCTCCGTCCTCACGGAATGCAATAAACATGGCTTTGAAATAACCACTGCTTACAGTCTTACCAACCATTTCAGCTTCCGTTACATCGAGTCGACCCAGTTGAGTTTCGAGTCTTGTAAGCAGTCCTTCGGCCCCAGCCGAGGACCTGAGTGTGAGTAGATCCGCGTCCAGCTTTGATTCAGCGGAACTTGAATAGTATGACTTTGTATTCGCAATCAGCGCCCAGCGTCGCATGGCAGATGATTCAGACTGAGACACCTTTCCATTGTTTTGCTCTCCCCAGTAGGCAATCGTGTGCACGATGAACGGGGATGAGAGAAGGGCTAGTGAATCAATTTTAAGATTGCTAGTTAGAAAATTCAACGCAAAAGTAATGTTCTTCTTTGCAATTTCCCAACCAGATTCAAGCCGTTCTTTGCTGAGAGAACCGAGAGTTTTGAACTTAGATTGCCCGGTTGCAGAAATTACAAGACTTTTTACAAAAAAACCAAGGTCAAGATAGAGTCCACGTTGTTCATGAACCTCAGATTGAAAGTCCTGGAATAGGACTAGCGAGTTTCTCCATTTAGCAGTTATCTGCGCCAAAGCTAAATCTGAACTACGCAACTTAACACCAAGAGAGTTAACTCGGATAAAGATTTCTGTAACTTCTTCGTACGACAGAGTTGATTCGAGTACATCAAGGCGATAAGAATATTCACGTATTTGCCTTAACTTTTTGAGTCTGTCTGAATACTTCGTATACAAGGGATCATCTAAGGAATTCACTCCAGCCTTCTTCAGGAATTCCGCGTCACTATGACTCTTGAAAACTTCACTGACGTTCACCCAGTTAGCAGCATTTGCTAGCTGTGGAGTGGAAACAATAAATGTGAATTGATTTAAGCGCTCTTGAAGGGTTTCTTCCTCGTCATCATCGATCTCGTCATCGCCAGAAGAATGAACACTTGCTTCCGGGGCATCATCTATCTCTGTAATAGTTACCAACTCATCTGGATGCTCTAAGTTAAAAAGAATTTCTATCTGTCTTAACTTGCGCCTTTCGCGAACAAAAATGGGTTCTCCGCGAATTACACTAGATAAGGATGTTAAACGCTGTTGGCCATCAAGGAGTAGCAGCGGACGTGTCGTGGAATTCTTTTCAGTTGCAACTGCGAATTCTGATGTGGGGGCATCTGAGTCTGTCTGCCATAAGAGGATTGTGCCTGATGGATATCCTCGGTACAGAGAGTCCAATAAATCTCTAACCCGAGTAGCTCGCCAGACATATTCTCGTTGCATTTCTGGCTTCTGAATATAACCTTTTTCGATGTTGGCCACGAGCTGGTTAACAGACATCTCTTGTTTAGACACTCAATTTCCTCGCTTTATTGGATTCCAACATGCTCATGAAACCGTTAAAGCCCAAATAACGTCGCTTAATTCACCGAAATGGAGTTCTGGGTCTAGAACCGAGATACCTTCTGGAGTAACGGTCTTTTGTCTGTTTGTAGCTTTAAGCCATGCTCTGTACAAAATCAGTGCATTGGGGTTTGCCTTTGCAAATTGGCGAGCAGAATCGGTAATTTCCGGCGTATTTACAATCCAAGAAGCAACGAGTTTTGTTTGCTCATTCTTCCATTCTGGCATTCTTAGTCAACCAATCTTCCAACAAATTGATATTGAACCTCGTGGCCACGCTCAACTAATTCTTGTATAAATTCTTTTTCTTTCTTTCTTAATCGCTTTATATAGCTATCGTTTCTATAAACTCTGAGACTTAGAAGAGGCTTATTCGGTCTATACACAGCATAAGTTAAGGATTCCATTTCAGTTACCATCAGCATATGCTGTAGTTGACCAATGTAGTAATCCGGAACACCTTTAGTCATTTTGGTGTGCTCGTAGGCCTTTACTCCTGCTTTAATCTCAAAAAGATTCTCGTAGTCACTACAAATTGCATCCAAGCTTGCAGCCAAGAAAGGTTCTTTTGAGTCTTGGACGATCGTAGGCTTCAGTTTTAATTTGAACTTGGTTTCGAGTGATTCTCTAGCATCACCTTCAAAACTATTTCCTTCTCGGGTCTTTGCGTTACCTTGGTACTCGCGCACCAATCCGAGCTTTTCAGCTAACAAACCTGCCCGACTACCCCAGGGGTTTTCTCCCATGATTTTTGGTGCATCAGAAGCTCCGATGACACCTTTGCGCCAATTGTGCCATTCACGAGACCCTTGCTCGAGATCATCAATCAAATAGAAGCTCACTCTCGGATCTCCTTATAGAAGGCAATGGCTTGAGGATCGACCAATATGTCCTCGCTACGAATAGGTCTAGCCATGGAAAGTGTCTTTAAGGATCTACAACGAGAGAGAGCCACATAAGTCTGACCGGTTTCAAATGCGCCTTTACCAAGATCCAAGTGGACACTCGATAACGTTAATCCCTGGCTTTTATGGATAGTCATGGCCCAAGCAAGTACGACTGGCAATTGAGAATAGCTGCCAGCTACCACGCGTTCAATTTCCTTAGTCTCTTCATTAAACTTGTACTCAAATTGTTGCCAAACAGATATTGGCACCTCAACCACTTCTTTTCTCTCAGTGAGCATGACTTTTACCCGATCTGTAAGAATCTCACTAACTGTGGCGACATCTCCATTTACATAATTCTTACCATTCTTGGCAATCATGACCTGAGCTCCAACCTTGAGCTCAATTTTGTTGGGCACGGGAACTTGTTTCTCGCTGAATTTTCCAGTTAACACTCCGTTAAAAACTTTAGCATCCCCCGGAAGTCGCTTAAGTCGCTCATTATTCACACGTTCAATATCGGCATGTCTCGGAGAAAGGGTAATTGTTCCAGGAGAAGGGTTGTCGGTGATTTTACAAGTGCTATTGAGTTTGTTAATTGCTGTAGTTAAACCCCTTCCCTCTCGTATTTTTGAGAGAAGGTCTACAAATTCTTGATCAACTTGACGAAAAGCCTTTGTTAGTTCGACAGCATAAAACTCAGATTGCGTCAGCGCTTCTGCTGAGAAGAATTTCGGGGACTCATAAAGTGAAGCAAACAAGTCACGCGTCGCTTCAGTAACTATTGGGGGCAATTGGAAGAGATCTCCAACCATAACAACACTAATCCCACCAAAAGGTTTCTTATTCTCTCGGTTTAATTGAAAGAATTTGTTTACAGAATCCAAGAGATTTGCGTTCACCATTGAGATTTCATCGATAACGAGGATTTTCGCGTGTTTGGCCAGAGACTTTGGATCTCGCTGAATATCACTGTCGACGATCCAGCTGGGAGGAAACTTACATAGCCGATGAATAGTGCTGCCCTGAACTGTCAGAGCTGCAATTCCGGTTGGCGCGCAGATTAAGGTTTGGCCCTTGTATTCATTATCTAGCCATCGGATGAAAGTGCTTTTTCCTGTTCCGGCACCACCAGTAACAAGAATCATCGGGACAGACTCACTGAGCAACTCTTTAACCTCGAGATACTCAGGGATTACTTCGATTTTTTCTCTCGCAGACAACTCTGTCTTTTTTGGTTCTGGTTTTGTGCTGATCTTTTTTGTTGCCTCTGCAACAGATTTATCAACCTGGCCAAAGGTCTTCTTCTCGCCTTTTAGGAATGCGGCTAAACGATTTTTGGCCATGGTCAAACGTTAGCTGGCAAGCCTGACAAAAGTAACCCTCCCAGTAGAGTTTGGTTAGCAGCTTGGACAATCAACTAGATGCAAAACTTGAAAGTTAAGCGCTTACTGGGCCTTTTGAATAGGCTTGTTCGGGACTCTTGGTGCGTCGAACTTTGCTTCCGTCTTGCCTAAAAAGACAGTTTTGAGATTACTCTCCCTACACACCCATCGTTCCCAGAACAATGATCCAGCCCAGTGCTGACTTAGATACAAGGCTGAGGACTATGTAGGCCTTCTCGCCGTATGCGTAGACCTTCCACTTGCCGATCTTCTTGTATTGCAAGAACATGTTGATGGCGAAGGTATTGAAGAAGATGAAGGTGAGAAGGAAGCCAAATTGTGCATAGACCGGAATGGAATCGGAGATGTTATTGGTTGAGACCCAGAAGTAGAGACCGCCCATGATCCAAGGGACGATTCCGGCGAGGACTCCTATGTTGAAGGGAAGCCAACTTGTTGTGGTGGTGAGTTGGTTGTATTTCTCCATCATCAAGCCCATGAGGTTCATGATGAAGTTCAGGTTGAAGACAAAGACAACTGTGGAGAGCTCGATGAGGCCGCCGAGCATGAGAAGAACAACGAGCATGAGGGATGAGCTAAATGCGTACTCCCACCAACGTGCTGGGTTGATGCCGTTCTGGATATTTGTTTCGTAGCGGCGGACATATTGTGGGGATGAGACGAGTAGGTGCGCTGCAGCCGATAGGAGCAGGAAGATCGGAGCGATGAGCGCGATGGGGAATTCGAAGAGGGTTTCACTTACTGGGCGCAGGCCTTCTGGTGTTTCATCGAAGAAGCGAGTGATGACGGGGATAGTGGTTTCGGTGTTGAGGATGAGAAAGAGCGTGACGCCTTGGATGAGGTGAGTCAGTCCTGCGATTCTGTTAAAGGTTTGTAGCTGGCGTCCGAGTTGTGTTTCTGGCTTCATATATTCCCCCTGTAGGGAAGCGACGATACTGAAGTGGTGAAGTCAATGCGTCCTGAAAACCTTAGAAAAGTCTTAAATGATTGCTATCCGTAGATGGTGTCTTCTTCGAGATCATCGCGGTGGGTGGCAGGTGGTGTGGTTTTGCGGGGTTGCCAGAACTCTGTGGCCCAGAGCGCCCAGAGAACGAGTAGTGGTTGGAAGAGCAATCTGATTGCGCGAGCGCGGTCGGTATCTAATCCGAAGGCGTCGATTCCATTGACGTATTGCGAGATGTTGCCGGGAAAGATGGCGACGAAGAAGAGTGCGGTGGCGATACCTACGTGGCGGCGGCGTTGCATTGAGATGAGGCTGAGGCCAAGGAGTATTTCGACAGCGCCAGATGCGATGACGACAAAGTCAGGTGAGAGTGGAAGCCAGGTGGGTACTTGTGCTTGGAATTCAATACGGCTGGTAGTTAAGTGTGTGATACCTGCGTAGGCGAGTGTGACGCCGAGTAGTAGTTGTGCTGCGATGCGGATGCGGTGCATGAGGTGAGTGTAGAGCGGTGCGGGTTGGTGTTAGGGTTTTGTGATAACTTTAATTATCCGTAGTCAAAGGATTGCAGTGAAGGCCCGCAGAGAAATCTGCGGGCCTTTTGCTGTTGTAAAACAAAGAAGCCCCAGGTGGCTAACTCCGAGGCTTCTAAGTGGTGCGAGCGCCTGACGGGATTCGAACCCGTAACCGATCCAAAGCCAATGGACTGCTCTATCCGTTGAGCTACAGACGCACGCATTGCGGAATGTAGTCAACGAGGGTCTCAAGAGATTTATTTATCTTGCCTTCTGTGGAAAACTTTTTGAGTTCAAACTCGAAGTCTTGTGCTAACGTTTTATCACCAAAGCCAATGGGCAGCTTGCATTTATGAGCTACCCAAAAGGCCCGCAGAGAAATCTGCGGGTCTTTTGCTTTGGATACCCATCTGTCAGTGGTGACTCGTAGTCTTGCCTCATGGATTTCTCACTAGAGCGTGCTCGCACTCTTACTCCAGATGTCGATAGCGAGCCTTGGTTGCTTGAGATTGCCTGGTTATATAACCGTGTAGTCGACTCAGGTTCGAAGATTCCGGTGATTGATCTGGCTTATGAATTGGTTATGCCTGAAGAATTTGTAGGCGAATGTGTCAGCAATGCGATGGAGATTGGTTTCTTGACGGCTCCGAAGCGAGG
>JAIXPU010000108.1 GCA_027486075.1 Streptomycetaceae bacterium
GGAACGTGGGTAAGTCGCACAGCTGAATCTGTTGTATTTACAGACTGTCCACCAGGGCCAGATGAGCGGTAAACATCTACGCGAACATCGTTCATATTCAGTTCCACATCAACTTCTTCTGCTTCAGGAAGAACAAGAACACCGGCTGCTGATGTATGAATTCGTCCCTGGCTCTCAGTCTCTGGCACGCGCTGCACTCGGTGAACGCCACCTTCAAATTTAAGCCGTGCGTAAGGAGTTGTTCCAGGTTCTGGGGTTCCCTTTGATTTCACAGCCATAGAAATATCTTTATATCCACCGAGTTCTGACTCAGTCATATCGATGATTTCAATCTTCCAGCCGCGCTTTTCTGCATAGCGCTGATACATGCGAACCAAATCGCCAGCGAAGAGCGCAGATTCATCGCCGCCAGCTCCAGCTTTAACTTCAATGATGACATCGCGATCATCATTCGGATCACGTGGCAGCAGCAACTCTTCTAACTTGATTGCAGCCTCTTCAACAGTTGCCTCCATCGCAGGAAGTTCGGCGGCAAATGAAGCATCTTCAGCAGCCATCTCGCGCGCAGCTTCAAGATCATCGGCAGCTGCCTTCCAGGCGTTAAAGCCTGCAACTACTGGACCGAGCTGGGCATAACGGCGACCAAGTTTGCGGGCCGTTCCTTGATCTTCATGGATAGAAGGGTCAGCCATCTTTGCTTCAAGTTCTTGATATTCACGCACCATCTCATGTGCTGATGCAAAGCGATCGTTACTCATCTGGCTCCTCCTTCCGTAACTTCTATTTGTTTATAACAAATACCTTGAACAAATAAAAAGACCGCTCCGCAACCACTGATGGGTTGCGGTGCGGTCTCTTGGGAAAGCTACTTCTTACCGAAACGCTCTTCGAACTTCGCGACGCGTCCACCTGTATCGAGGATGCGCTGCTTGCCTGTGTAGAACGGGTGGCAGACTGAACAAACTTCTACGTAGATTGATCCACTTGCAACTGTTGAGCGGGTAACGAACTTTTCACCGCAACCGCAAGTTACTTGGGTGTCTTTATATTCTGGGTGGATCTCTAGCTTCATCTTTCATTCCTTCTCTATGGCTGGGTCCGCATATCTGCGGTGAACCAGGTCATCGGTAATAGGGTGAAATTCTCTCGCATAAGCGGAAAACTACAAAATCCTCGCGTTCGGACCTACCGGTACGCCCTCACAGGCTGGTTCAATTAAGACATGCCTCGCAGCGGACACCCCACGAAGACGAAGTTGGTTGATACGACTGCCGAATTGCTCAAGACGACACCGCGGTCGGATATCACTACTGACTTGATTCTCAACACATCAGGAATCTCAAAAGGTTCTCTTTATCATCACTTTGAGGATTTAGAGGAACTCATCGAATCGGCGATGTTGGTTCGCTATACCGATTGGGTAGATAGCAGCATCGGTTTGATTATGCAGATTATTGCTCGAAGCAAAACCCCGGAAGATGTTTATGGAAGCTTGGTTGAGCTAACTCGCTTTACTCAGGATCCAAAGAGACGAGATGAAAGAATATATAGAGCGGAAGTTCTTGGGATTGCGGTGAATAGTCCTCGTCTAGCCAAACGCCTTGGCGAAGAACAGCAACGTCTTACCGATGCTCTCATCGACATTATTCGAGATTCTCAGGAAAATGGTTACTTTAAAAAGGATCTCGATCCCCACTCCATCGCAGTTCTCATCCAGGCCTACACTCTAGGTAAAGTTGTAGATGATTACAGTCCAACTCCAGTTGATCCAGAAAGTTGGAATGCCTTAATCAATGCCATTATTCGAAGAATATTTATTGGACTTGATTAAAGACGCTGCTTACTTGCTGTCGTCAGGACCTGAAGTTGTCTTCTGAATCTGCATCAAGAATTCGACGTTGGACTTAGTGCCCTTCATCTTCTCGAGCAAGAGTTCAAGAGCTGCTTGTGGCTCAAGTGCGTGAAGTACGCGACGGAGCTTCCAGACAATATTGAGCTCTTCAGTTCCCATAAGGATTTCTTCCTTACGAGTTCCTGAAGCAACTACGTTCACTGCAGGGAAGATGCGCTTATCGGCCATTCGGCGATCAAGGATGAGCTCCATATTTCCGGTTCCCTTGAACTCTTCGAAGATCACTTCATCCATACGTGAACCGGTATCGACGAGAGCTGTAGCAAGAATGGTGAGTGATCCACCATCTTCAATATTACGTGCGGCTCCGAAGAACTTCTTTGGTGGATATAACGCTGCAGAATCAACGCCACCAGAAAGGATGCGGCCTGATGCCGGAGCTGCAATGTTGTATGCGCGACCCAGGCGAGTGATTGAGTCGAGAAGAACTACGACATCGTGGCCCATTTCAACGAGGCGCTTTGCGCGCTCGATTGCAAGCTCTGCAATTGTTGTGTGGTCATCTGCAGGACGGTCGAAGGTTGAAGCAATAACTTCACCCTTAACGCTGCGCTGCATATCTGTGACTTCTTCAGGGCGCTCATCAACGAGAACAACCATCAAGTGACATTCAGGGTTATTGGTTGTGATGGCATTTGCAATCGATTGCAAGACCATTGTCTTACCGGCCTTAGGAGGCGAGACGATAAGTCCGCGCTGGCCCTTTCCGATTGGTGCAATCAGATCGATAACGCGAGTCGTAAGAATGTTTGGCTCGGTCTCAAGGCGTAGACGCTCTTGTGGGTAGAGAGGAACGAGTTTTCCGAATTCAACGCGGCCACGTGCTTCTTCATATGGCATTCCATTGATTGTTTCGAGAGTAATGAGTGGGTTGTACTTCTGTCGAGTTTCGCCTTCGCGTGCCTGGCGAACCTGACCTGTAACAACATCTCCCTTACGAAGACCGTACTTACGTACCTGTCCTTGTGAAACGTAGACATCGTTAGGTCCTGGTAGGTATCCACCTGTACGAATAAATGAGTAGTTATCCATGATGTCTACCAGGCCACCAACTGGGACCAAGACATCATCTTCACCGATTACTGGCTCGCGCTCTTCGCGGTTTCCACGATCGCGACCACGATCGCGACCACGGTTACGGTCACGACGGTTACGCCCACCACGATCATCGCGGTCAAAGTTACGATCTTGTGGACCGCTGTTATCGTCTGAATCTTCTTCATCGCGCTGCTCATCGGA
>JAIXPU010000035.1 GCA_027486075.1 Streptomycetaceae bacterium
GAGCTGGCCAGCGCCTACCTCGATGGCTTTGAGGCGGCCGAAAGAGCCCTTTTAGCCCCCGTAGAGCTGGAGAAGTTCTGACCACAATCCCTGCGTAGATTCGGGATTTTGAGCGTGCGCGGGGGTATCGTTATTACCAGCACGCATGAGCCCAAGCCCATGTGTCGAACGGAGGAAAAAATGACAGAGACATACAAGGGTGACGCTTACTGCGTTAAGTGCAAAGAGAAGCGTGATTTTGAGGGAACTGTAAAGGTCTCCGACTCTGGTCGTCGCATGGCACAGGGCATCTGCCCAGTCTGCGGAACCAAGGTAAATCGCATCCTCGGCAAAGCTCAATAATTCGCAGTATTACAACGTCACAGACGTAGAAGAAGCCCTCGCGCAAGCGGGGGTTTTTTCTTTTCCTTACTTTTTACCGCAGAGCGCAAGTGCAGCTGCGCTCGGTAGCAATCCGGGATCGTTAGCCACATCTTTCGGGACGCTGCCGCAGCGCTCGCACTCTTGCGCTGCATCATCTCGCGCTATGAAAAGACTAAAGCGCGGCGTAACCCTCTTTGCCTCAACGAATCCAGATCAATACTTCTGCGGAACTCTCAAGCGAGCAGTTCGCATCTATAGCCCTGAAGGCAAGCACCAGGTGCAGCTACTGGGTGGACCAGATTTTCTGCGCGCACAGCCAGATTCGCAACTGCTCAATGAGCTATCAGCCCTGCAATTGATTGATACCAGCGAGAGCTCCTTAACGCTGACCAAACGTTATGACGCAGGTGCAACCGAACGCGATGCCGCCTTCCAACAGTTACGGGCGCGAGTTGCAGCCGAACTCACGCAGACTACATGGATTGATGGTGTTACCGATACTGGAGTGAAAGTCTTGAGCGCTCGCCAGAGTTATCTGATTGAAATTTCTGGAAGTAATCGCGTGGCAACTCTTCTCTACTCACTTCTCTTATCAAGTGGCGTTACGCAGGTTCGCTACTGTGCAAAGTCGGAAGCCAAAACGCGTATCTCTGATCTCGATATTGCACTTGCTGGAATCGCTCCAAAAGAAATTGGCGCCTCTCTTATCAAGGAGCGAGAGGGGCACCGCCAAGATTTATCACTATTTCCTCTCGATAAAGAGTTTTTCTATCTTGACGAAATATCAACGCCAGATCTGGCCATTCATTGTGGTGAATTAGATCCAGAAAAATATGTGCAATGGATGGCAAGTGGGCAGCCTTTTCTACACATTCCAAACCCCATAGCCGATGTTGCAGAGATTGGGCCGCTCGTTATTCCTGGAAAGACTCCTTGTATTCGCTGTGCACAGATGTCTCGGCAAGACCACAACGGCGCTGCCTTGGTACCAACTCTTCCCACATCTTTAACACCTACTGCTGATGGTTATCCCATCATCGCGGCGCATTATGTTGCAGCAATTGCTGCTTCCCTTGCTTTAGCTTTCTGTGATGCGCTCACGCTCGATAAAGAGTGTGATGTGACAGGGAAGGTAACCGTCTGTGATTACCAATCCCTATCAACACCATATGAAATTGTGATTGCTCGCCATCCGCTCTGCGGCTGCAGCTTTAACGACCGATAACGCTCTCAACCATTCGAGCTGCGGCAATTACCTGACGTGGCGGACGACCAGCACGGCGCTTGCGCTCGATGATGACGCCATCTTCAATCAATTGACCGCCCCAGACGCCACATGGCTCTTGGCGAGATAGCGCGCCATCGAGACACTTGTTACGTACTGGACATCCACCGCAGAGAGCCTTCGCTTCTGCAATTCCCTGGTCTGTCTCCGAGAAGAAGAGCTCAGGATCGCCCTGATGGCAGGGCAGCGCAAAGGCCTTGGCGTTGTCATATGTGAAGGTCACATCGTCTAAGCCAATCTTCTCGCCGGTCTGTGCCCAGCCTGGTACCTGTAGTTCGCTGAAGAGAACTGTCATAGTCCTCACCTCTTCTCTCTCGTTATCTTTCTTATCTCGGGTCTTTGGTTATGTGCAGGTAATAAAAAAGGACCTCCAAATCCTTTGTGGATTTGAGGCCCTTGTGGGTTCTGTTCGAATTACTCGATTAGAGCTCCTGTGGCCTCATCCACTGCATAAAAGTTGGCGTAAAACCAGCGCTTTGTAGCAGTCTTTGAGGTTGTATGAGCAGCAGAAGGAACAGCAACGCGTGCGCCTGCTGTAAGTGTTGATGTGAATAGTGAATTCATCTCAACTCCTTCTTTCTTATCTTCGTAGTTTTGGTGCAGTGCCAAGGGTACGCGAGCTCTCTTGATTCTGGCAACCCCATTAAATCGCGCTAGGAACTGGCGAGTAACCCTGATTCACGCAGGAATGGGCTGGGGCTGCGCTTATACGAGATATGAAGATCTGCCTTGGCGCGGGTAATTCCTACATAGAAAAGTCGTCGCTCTTCATCAATTGGCGCATCGGCCACAGGTAGCTGGCCATCGGATGCGCCAATCAAAAATACGCGCTCCCATTCGAGGCCTTTTGCTGCATGCAACGTTGCCAAGGTAATGACTGGCATTGTTGGCGGATTATTCTGTTGCACGCGATCTTCTACTTCACGTAAATATCCGCGCAGAGTCTTTGGGGTAAATGAGATATCGCTATCGAGTTCGCGCGCTAAATGCAGCAGAGCTGCGATGCCATCGATAGCTTCGCCAGTCAAATATGGCTGCGCCAAAGTACGTAGTTCATCAATCCAGCCTTGGCCTTCAGCTGGAATTACGGAGGCCTTACGGACTTCCTTTAAGAAATCGCGGACCTCTTTGCGATCAAAGAATCTTTCAGTGCTACGTACTTGGTATGGAAGGTTGAGTTTAAGCATCTGCTTTTCAGCGACTTTTAGTTGTGCATTCGTGCGCGCCAAAATAGCAATCTCTTGCGGCGCAGTTCCGGCGCTCAGTAGCGCGGTGATATCAGCGAGCACTCCAGAGATTTCTGCCTCCTCATCGGCATAGGCAGAGACAGAGGGTTTGGAGCCATGTTCGTTTTGTGCAACCAGCTCTTGCCCCATCTGACCAACGCGCAGCAAAGCATTGGCAGCAAAGGTAATCTCAGGAGTGGAGCGATAACCGGTGCTGAGGCGAATGACTTCCGCCTCTGGGAAACGTTGGGTAAAGGTATTTAAGAAAACTGGAGTTGCACCTGCGAATGAATAAATCGTCTGTGCAGGATCTCCGACTACGCAGATATCTTTTCGATTACCCAGCCAGGCATTAATCAACCGCTGTTGGATTGGCGAAATATCTTGGTACTCATCGATAGTGAAATAGCGGTATTGATCCTGTACTCGTTCGCGCACATCGCGCTCTTCTTCCAGCATGGCAGCACAGAGCAAGAGAACATCTTCAAAATCAATGGCTAGCTCTTGCTTCTTAATGGATTCGTA
>JAIXPU010000116.1 GCA_027486075.1 Streptomycetaceae bacterium
ATAACCGCCTTTAAGTTCTTAATCACACCATCTCGATGTGCATTTAAAGGTTGCTCCATCTTCATCGCTTCTAGAACGATTACTAAGTCGCCTGCAGAAACTTGCTGGCCTTCTGTTACGGCAATCTTTACCACCGTGCCCTGCATCGGGCTGGCTAAGCCAGTGCCAGATGCACCTGTGGCAGATGGCTGCTTGGCGCGATGGCGTTTAACAACGGGTTCGGGCGCATGAACGAGAATCTCAAAGCGCTTTCCATTGACCTCGGCAACCAACTTCTCTGCAGCAACTTTGGTCTGTACATCTTGGACTGCGCTCTGGAAAGCGGAAATATCGTTCTTAAATTCATTTTCAATGTAGCTGGTGTAGATCTTGAAATCTTCGGTATAGGCGGGATCTTCCAAGATAGCTCTGTGGAACGGAATTGCCGTTGCTAATCCGCCAACTTCAAATTCAGCAAGTGCGCGACGGGCGCGTTCGATTGCTTCCTTTCGGGTAGCGCCGGTAACAATCAACTTTGCTAAGAGTGAGTCAAAGTTACCGCCGATGACATCGCCATTTCTAAAGCCAGCATCTACACGAACCCCTGGACCGGTAGGCAAATTCCAGGAAGTGATTCGTCCTGGGGCGGGCAAGAAGGAGCGTCCAGGATCTTCTCCATTAATACGGAACTCGAGTGAGTGTCCACGAATGGCTGGGTCATCAAAACCTAAACTTTCACCCATTGCGATTCTAAATTGTTCACGAACTAGATCGATTCCTGTTACCTCTTCAGAAACTGGATGTTCAACTTGAAGTCGTGTATTCACCTCAAGGAATGAGATTGTTCCATCAACGCCCACCAAGAATTCGCAAGTGCCAGCGCCTACATAACCGGCCTCTTTCATAATTGCCTTACTTGAGCGATACAACTCTTGGTTTTGTGCATCTGTCAGAAACGGCGCCGGCGCTTCTTCAACGAGCTTCTGATGGCGACGTTGCAGCGAGCAGTCACGTGTAGAGACAACAACGGCGTGCCCCTTTTGGTCAACCAGTACTTGAGTTTCGACATGGCGCGGCTTATCGAGATAACGCTCCACGAAACATTCTCCGCGACCAAAACCTGCAATGGCTTCACGGACAGCAGAGGCGTAAAGCTCAGGGATTTCCTCCATAGTGCGAGCAACTTTGAGACCGCGACCGCCACCACCGAAAGCTGCCTTGATTGCAACTGGTAAACCATGTTCTTTTGCAAAAGCTAAAACTTCTTCATGTCCGGTTACGGGATCTTTCGTTCCGGCGACGAGCGGTGCGCCAGCTTTCGCTGCAATTCGTCTGGCAGAAACTTTGTCACCGAGTGCGCTAATGGCAGCAGGTGGGGGACCAATCCAAATGAGCCCTGCATCAATAACTGCTTGGGCAAAACTGGCATTTTCGGAGAGAAAGCCGTAACCAGGATGTACTGCATCCGCGCCTGACTCTTTTGCTAGAGCGATAATCTTTGCAATATTGAGGTAAGTATCTTTAGCTACAGTGCCATTGAGTGAATATGAGTAATCCGCGCTCTTGGCATGTAGCGAATCACGATCTTCTTCAGAATAGATTGCCACAGATTCCAAACCATGGTCTTTACAGGCGCGAATAACGCGAATGGCGATTTCGCCTCGATTTGCAATCAGCACGCGCTTCATGACATCTCCTTCACCTGTGGCCAAGAGTATCCAAGTTGCTTCATGGCGCTGCGAAGAAAGGGCATCGAAATTCCTACAACGTTTGTGTAATCACCCTCAATTAATGGAATAAAGGGAGAGCCATATCCATCAAGGGTAAAACCTCCTGCTACATGAAGGGGTTCTTCAGATGCAATGTAATCATCAATCTCTAGATCGCTCATTTCAGAGAAGGTAACTTTGGTAGTAACGCGATCGGCAATCTCAATACCTTTCTCGGTATCAATAATGCAATGACCTGTATGCAAGAGCCCCGCGCGACCACTAATCTTCTTGGCGCGTTCCCGTGCGATATCTGCGGTACCTGGCTTGCCGAAAGAGACTCCATCTACATCAAATGTTGAATCACAGCCAATAATGAGCGCTGGATAATCAATCTTTTCTCGCACGGTGTGCGCCTTTGAAATCGCAAGTGCAATAACCATATCTTCCGGGGTCATTGCGTTGAAGAAATCAGTCTCCTCATCGACGTGACTGACGATGATGGTGGGCTTTAAACCTGCATCCTCAAGCAGTCTTCTGCGTGATTGAGATTGGGAAGCGAGCACTATGCGTGGCATTTATTCAAACTTTCGGGCGCCAAATGTAATTTGGTGTGGAAGCGGTTGACGCAGCTGAGGTAACCCAAAGACGCTTCGCTTCACAACAGGTGTGAGTTCGACGGCTTTGTGATTGGCCAAGACAGCCTGCAGAGCAACGAGCTCTTCAGGTGTGGGATTTCCTGCGGTGACGGTGAATTTCATTGTTAGAGCGGGATGTTTCCATGTTTACGTGCCGGCAGCGTATCTCGCTTAGTTTTGAGAGTACGGAAAGCTTTAGTGATGTACTGACGAGAATCCTCAGGTTCAATCACGCTATCAATGGTGCCGCGCTCTGCTGCAAGATATGGGTTAGAAAACTTTTCAGTGTATTCAGTAATCAATTCGGCGCGCTTAGCATCTTGATCCTTGGCTTCAGCTAAATCCTTGCGGTACAAGATGTTTACCGCGCCTTGCGCGCCCATCACGGCGATTTCAGCGCTTGGCCATGCAAAGTTGATATCACTTCCTAAGTACTTGGAGCCCATAACGATAAATGCACCACCGTAGGCTTTGCGAGTAATGAGAGTTACCAAAGGTACTGATGCTTCAGCGTAGGCGTAGAGCAACTTTGCACCTCGGCGAATGATGCCGTTCCACTCTTGTTCGGTGCCCGGCATAAAGCCGGGAACATCTACAAGGGTAAGAATTGGAATATTAAATGCATCGCAGAAGCGAAGGAAACGAGCAGCCTTTTCGGATGAGTTGATATCGAGCGTGCCCGCAAGCTGCGAAGGTTGATTCGCGATAACGCCAATAGATTGTCCTTCGATACGCGCAAAGCCAACAACAATATTTGGCGCGTAAAGTGCATGAACTTCTAGGAATTCACCTTCATCGACAAGCGCCTGAATTAAGGACTTCATGTCATACGGCTGATTTGGACTATCTGGAATCAAAGTATTGAGTGCAACATCTGCTGCTGACTTCTCTAGCGTTTGGGTCGGGGGCAGGATAGGTGAACCATCCATATTGTTTGAAGGAAGATATGACAGAAGCGCCTTCACATAATCGATAGCGTCAGCTTCAGAGTCAGCCATGTAATGAGCATTTCCAGATTTGGTGTTGTGAGTGAAAGCGCCACCAAGCTCTTCCATATCAACATCTTCGCCCGTGACTGTCTTGATCACATCTGGGCCAGTGATAAACATATTTGAGGTCTCCTTCACCATCACGGTGAAGTCAGTCAACGCTGGAGAGTAGGCAGATCCGCCTGCGCACGGTCCCAGAATGAGTGAAATCTGTGGGATGACTCCAGAGGAGCGAGTGTTGAGTCTAAAGATTTTTCCATACCCATTGAGTGAGGCAACGCCCTCTTGGATGCGCGCACCACCGGAATCATTGATACCTATTAATGGAATGCCAGACTTCAGTGCAAACTCAGCAATCTTCACGATTTTTTCAGCGTGTACTTCGCCAAGAGATCCACCAAATACTGTGAAGTCTTGTGAGTACAACGCAATTGGTCGGCCATCTACGGTTGCTGTACCGATTACTACGCCATCGCCATAAGGACGATTCTTCTCCATGCCAAAGTTCTGTGCGCGATGGCGAGCAAATTCATCAATTTCTGTAAAGGAATCTGGGTCAACCAGCATCTGGATTCGCTCACGCGCTGTGCCCTTACCTTTTGAATGCTGCTTCTCTACCGCGCGGGCAGATCCAGCGTGCACAGCTTCATCAATGCGCTCACGAAGGTCTTCAATTTTGCCGGCAGTAGTGTGCAGATCTGGGCTCATGAACATAAGGTACTAGTCGTGAGCACACTTGCGCCAAGACCACCGCTAAATAGTTCGGTGATCTCAGAAAAAATCTCGCAGTACTGGCGAGTAAGCGTGGTTGAAGTCACGGGGTCGACTCAAGATGACTTAACGCAATTAGTTGCAGAGAAAAAAGCTAGCAATGGCGATGTCATTGCAACAGAATTTCAAAGCGCTGGCCGTGGTCGCGTCGATAGAAAATTTGATGCACCTGCAGCTTCTGCTCTCATGTTCTCTCTCTATATACAACCACAACGCGAAAAATCTGATTGGTCCTTCTTACCGCTTCTTACCGGGCTCTCTGCCATCTTCGCACTAATGAAATTAGAGCCTGAATCCTTACCGACTCTTAAATGGCCCAATGACATTCTCTTAGGAGATGGAAAAGTTGGCGGAATAATTGCACAAGTAAGTGGCGATGGCGTCATCATCGGCGTAGGCATCAATGTGGGAATGACGGAAGAAGAGCTCCCAGTTCCTCACGCTACTTCACTCGCTCTTCACCAATATTCAACCCTTGATCGGAATCTGATTCTCTCTACATTTCTTACAACCTTCGAGGAGCTCTTCACCAGATGGCAAAGTGGAGAAGATCTTCGCCATCTCTATAAAGAGCGCTCTGCGACAATCGGCCGCGATATCCGGATTGAACTTCCAGATGGCACTCATAAGAACGGAAAAGCTGTCGATGTTACGCCTGCAGGCGAACTGATTCTCGAGGATGGTTCTCGAGTGACTGTCGGAGACATCGTTCATCTACGATAGCGCTGTGAACGAAAGATTCCCTCGCGTTGGCGTCATAGGCGCAGGGCAGTTGGCACGAATGATGGTTGCACCAGCTACAGCTCTTGGAATCGATCTCCTTCTCTTTGCGCAGAGCCCCGCGGATTCAGGTGCACAAATCACGCACCACGTTGTAGGTGACTACACCGATCTAGCGGCTCTCAAAGAATTTGCAGCCAAGTGTGATGTAGTGACCTTCGAACATGAACTTGTTCCGCTCTCGGTAATCCGAGGTCTAGAAGCTGCAGGTGTTCGCATCTATCCACCTGCCAGCGCCTTTATCTACTCGCAAGATAAGGCGCAGATGCGCGAAAAGTTAAGCTCCTACCCATCACCGGAGTGGAAGGTTGTTACTTCCACGCAAGAGATTGAAAGATATCCACTGATTGCTAAAGCGATATCGGGCGGTTACGACGGACGTGGAGTCTGGAAGATTAATTCCCAAGATGAATTAGCAGAAATTCTCAAAACCAATCCCAAGCTATTAATCGAAGAGTTGATCTCATTCGATTCTGAGATAGCGGTGATGGTTGCTCGCTCTCCGCATGGCCAAGCCACTTCGTGGAGCCCCACAGAGACAGTACAAGAAGATGGGATATGCACTCTCACAATTTCACCAGCACAATCCATCACACCTGAGTTAGCTGAAAAGGCGCAGAAGCTCGCGCTCGATATTGCAGCTGAGGTTGGAGTTGTCGGCGTGATGGCGGTAGAGATGTTTGTTAAGGGTGAAAAGATTTTTATCAATGAGCTAGCGATGCGTCCACATAATTCTGGACATTGGACCATCGATGGTGCGCGGACAAGCCAATTTGAACAACACCTGCGCGCCATCCTTGATCTTCCACTGGGCGATCCATCCATGACCGCTGAGTACTCGGTGATGGGAAATATTCTGGGCGGCGAGAAGACCGATATGTATCGTCCCTATCTTCACCTCATGGCGCGCAACCCAGACCTGAAATTCCATCAATATAAGAAGGAAGTTCGCCCTGGTCGCAAGATTGGGCATGTCACCGCCGTCGGTTCTGACCTTCTACAATTAACTACTGATGTGCAGCATGCACGTGACTATATGAGTGGAGCTATCGATGAGTGATCGTAAAGATGTTGCAATCATCATGGGCTCTGATTCTGATTGGCCAGTCATGGAAGAAGCTGCAAAAGCCCTCGATTTATTTGGAATTAGCTATAGCGCCGATGTTGTTTCAGCACATCGCATGCCAGAAGAGATGGTCGAATTTGCAAAGAGCGCGGCGCCCAAAGGTTACAAAGTAATCATCGCTGGCGCAGGGGGAGCAGCACACCTTCCTGGAATGGTTGCATCCCTAACAACACTTCCAGTTATTGGAGTTCCGGTCTCACTCAAAAACCTTGACGGTATGGATTCACTTCTCTCCATCGTTCAGATGCCTGGTGGTGTCCCGGTTGCAACTGTAGGTATTGATAACGCTAAGAATGCAGGAATTTTAGCTGCACGCATTATTGGCGCGGCAGATGCGGATATTGCAAAGAAGATTGAGGCTCAGCTCGCAACACTCTCTGAAGAGGCAAAGGCAAAGGGCGCCCAATTGAGCGCCCGTCGCAATACCAAAACTGGTTTTTAGTCTGTTCTACCCAAGGCATGTACACGCCAACCAGCTGCGCGCCACAAATTGCGATCTAACATATTACGGCCATCGATGAGGAACTTGGACTTTACGAGCTGACCAATTACTGAAGGATCGAGTTCGCGATATTCCTTCCACTCAGTCAAGTGCAAAATTGCATCGGCGCCTTTAACGGCATCTGCAATCTTCTCTTGGTAATCCAAATTAGGAAAACGCTTACGTGCTGGTTCAATACCCTTTGGATCATGAACGACAACTTGAGCACCTGCTGCCTGTAGCTGCGCTGCAATATCAAGAGCTGGGGAGTCACGCACATCATCGCTATCAGGCTTAAAGGTTGCCCCTAAGACTGCAATCTTGTATTGAGTCAGATCTTCTGAAAGATCTGCACGCACTACATCGATGACTCGTTGACGGGCGCGTAGGTTAATTGCATCAATCTCGCGCAAGAATTCGAGGGCTTGATCTGCGCCAAGTTCTTGCGCACGAGCCATAAAGGCGCGAATATCTTTAGGTAAGCACCCGCCGCCAAACCCAATACCTGCTTGCAGGAAGCGACTTCCAATACGAGGGTCGTAACCAATTGCTTTGGCAAGAACAGTGACATCGCCACCGGCTGCTTCGCAGACTTCAGCCATAGCGTTGATGAAAGAGATCTTTGTTGCCAAGAATGAATTTGCTGCCACCTTTACCAATTCAGCGGTAGGAAGATCTGCGCGAATCCAAGGCGTTCCAAGATCGATAACTGGCTTGTAAACCTCTTTCAGAATCTCTTCCGCACGATCATTGGCAACGCCAACAACCAATCGATTTGGCGTCAAGGTATCTTCTACGGCAAAGCCTTCACGTAAGAATTCAGGGTTCCAAGCCAAATCTGCTTGAGGCGCTGATGCTGCAAGCTGTTCACGGAGCAACTGCGCAGTTCCGACAGGAACAGTCGACTTTCCAACTACGAGAGCGCCATCTTTAAGGTGAGGCGCAATCGCTACAACTGATGACTTTACATAGGTGAGGTCTGCGGCCAGACCGTCTTTGCTCTGTGGAGTACCTACACAGATGAAGTGAACATCGGCATCCTTCACGGAAGAAAAGTCAGTGCTGAAAGAGAGACGCCCGGTCTTCATTTCAGCTGCAAGCAAGGTATCTAACCCTGGCTCGTAAAATGGAAGTTCGCCCTTAGAGAGAAGATCAACTTTGTTTTGATCTGTATCAATTCCAACTACTTCAAACCCAAGAGAGGACATACAAGCTGCGTGGGTAGCGCCGAGATAGCCGCAGCCAATTACTGAGAGCTTCAGAGTCATGCGCGAGAGTCTATTGCAGCGCAAGGATTATCTGCTGCCGTCTTTGTCTTAAATTTATCGATTGTGACAGGCTTCGCAGAGGCGCTCGCCGTTGGCTTTACGGTCTCAAGCAAGGCTTCATCGTTACGAATCTTGGTCCAGAGGTTAGCCGCTAGCACTTCATCCCAAATTACTACTGAACCTGCGGTGGGATGGCGCCCATTGGGATTTGAAATTGGAACGGTAAGAGTTCGCACATTTCCAGAGGAGAGATTACGTAGCTGCTTGGCAAGTGTGAGTAGATCATTCTTGGTAACACCAGCATCCATCTTTACGCTAGAGATTGCTGCGTTGTAAAAATTAGTGAGCTTAATTGGATTGAGCAATACACCTGAACTCGTAGCCTTGCGAAGTACAGCGCTAACAAATTGCTGCTGACGTTCCATGCGTCCGATATCGCCACGTCCGTCAAAGTCGCGGGTACGTACATATTTGAGCGCTTCGATTCCATTAAGGGTATGAGTACCTGCTGCCAATACCAAGTGGCTCTTCGGGTCATCAATTGCAACTTTTGAACAAACTTCTATGCCGCCAAGCGCATCCACGATTCCGGTAAAGCCAGCAAAACTCACCTCAATGTAATGGTCAATCTGCAAATTTGTTTTCTCTTCAATAGTTTGGATTAGTAGCGGGGCGCCGCCAAATGCGTAAGCGGCATTGATTTTGCCTGGAAGCGCCGGAATATCGCGAGTTCCATCCTGACTTCTATGGGCTGGGACCGTGACCAAAGTATCGCGAGGTATTGAAACGATATATGCCGCATCGCGTGATTTGCTGATGTGTACAAGAAGCATGGTGTCTGAACGTCCACCTGCTGCAACCTTGGTGCTTCCCACACGTAGAGCCTTAATCTGTTCTTTGGTAAGGCCCGCGCGATTATCGGATCCCACAACTAGGTAGTTGAGCGCCTGTGATGTTTTCTCTGGACGGTCCTTGAGATTGGCAAAGACATCAATACGAGAAATCTGTCCACTGACTTGGCCTAATCCAAGCCAAGAAATCGCTGCAATCGTAACAACACCCACAGAGAGTGATGTAATAATTCGAATTGCACGAGAAGATTTCACATCCGTAGGGTACTTGCACGATAGCGTGGAGGGGTTATGGCGACACCGATACCTGAGTTAATTGGCTCACCGCTGCCTGCAATTAGCGTCATTCTCCCAGTTCTCAATGAAGAGTCACATTTAGAGGGAGCAGTTCTCTCGGTACTTTCTCAGGATTATCGCGGACCACTTGAAATCATCTTGGCCTTAGGTCCTTCACGTGATCGCACCAATGAAATAGCAGCGAAGTTAGCTTCGCAAGATAACCGCGTAAAATTGCTTGATAGCCCTACAGGTAAGACTGCAGCTGGACTTAACTTAGCACTCGCTGCATCGAAGAGCCCAGTAGTAGTTCGCGTCGATGGCCATGCACAAATTCCAAATAACTACATCTCACTCATCGTCGAAATTCTCAATAAGACTGGCGCAGTCAATGTTGGTGGTGTTATGGCCGCAGTTGGCACAACTGCCTTTGAACGCGCTGTCGCTGGCGCCATGAGAAGCCCATTAGGCGTTGGCGCATCACGCTTTCATACAGGAGGCGAAGCCGGTGAAGTAGATACCGTCTACCTTGGCGCATTTAGACGAGAGGCTCTCGTTGCAATTGGTGGATTTGATGAACGCTTTACCCGCGCACAAGATTGGGAGTTGAACTTTAGGTTGCGTGAAAATGGGGGAGTTATCTACTTTGATCCTCGCTTACATGTTACCTATCGACCACGCTCGAGCGTTGGCGCGCTAGCGAAACAGTATTTTGAATATGGTCGTTGGCGTCGAGTTGTTTCTCGTCGACATTCCGGAACAATAAATTATCGCTACCTTGCACCGCCTTTTGCCTTACTTGGCTTTAGCGTCTCGCTCGTTCTTGGAGTATTGCTCTCTTCCATCTTCTTTATTCCAGCGCTGGTCTATCTACTCTTTGTTGTACTTGCTTCGCTAAAGATTTCCACCTCAGTTGGTGAATATCTGCTACTACTAGTGGTTATTCCGACGATGCACTTCGCTTGGGGTGCGGGATTTATCTCTTCACCAAAGACTCTTGTACCCGCTTCTCAATGAGGCCAGGAGTACTGCGGTAGCCTTTCGCACGTGGATAAGCCAGTAGTCGTTTATGAGCCTTTTCGTGCGGGTATGCCGCCGATGCGCGACTATCTGCGCACCTTGTGGGGACGTCGAACCTTTATCGCTGAATTCTCTCGCTCAGAGCTAAGAGAAAAGAATTACGGAACGGTCTTTGGCCAACTCTGGTTGGTCCTTAACCCGCTCTTACTTTCCGGCGTTTACTTCCTTCTGATTTACGTGATCGGCGGCAGCAGTGATGCCAATCGATTTGGGCACCTGACTGCGACGCTCTTTCTCTTCTACCTCATCGCCAATAGTTTGACCGGTGGAGTTAAGGCGATTACCTCGGGCCAGCGACTTATTCTCAATACCTCTTTCCCGCGCGTGATGCTGCCAATCTCAGCAACGGTCATTGCCCTCTTTAAATTTGTGCCTACCTTGATTGTCTTTGCTGCAATCCATCTCCTTATTGGCTTGCCATATTCATGGAAGATGCTCTGGGCGATTCCAATCTTTATGATTGCGCTGCTCATGGGGCTTGGTATGTCGATCTTGATCTCATGCGTCAATGTGTATTTCCGCGATGTTTCTAGCATGCTGCCATATCTGACTCGCAGCCTTCTTTACTTATCGCCAATTCTTTATGAAGCAAGTAGCGTCTCTGATGAAATCAAATCATTAGAAATTGCTAACCCACTCTTCTATCTACTTGATTCATGGTCTCGGGTTGTTGTCTATGCAGAAGCCCCAACCACCTTTGGGTTGCTCCATTCTCTGATTTGGGCGCTTGTGATTTTTATCGTCGGTACATACTTCTTCTTATCGAGGGAGCGTGATTTCGCTGTCCGACTATAACCATCCACATTCTCCACATGGCTTGGCAGTTTCTGTCAAAGATTTGGGGCTTACCTACACAACTTCAATCGATAAGAAGCCAACTCTCAAGGCGCGTCTTCGCACATTGGGAAGAGGCAAGAAATACACGCGAGTTGTAAAGGCGCTGAGTGGCGTCAATATTGATGTGCACTACGGAGCAGTTCTTGGAGTTATTGGTTCTAATGGCGCTGGAAAGTCATCACTTATGCGCGTCATCTCTGGGATTGTTCCACCCACAGAAGGTCGCGTTGAAGTTTACGGAAGTGTCAGCACGCTGCTTGCTCTGGGAGTCGGATTTAACCCAGCCATGACTGGTCGCGACAATGTCTATCTCGGTGGGTTAGCTGCAGGCATGTCGCGCGAAGATATTGATAAGAACTTTGATGCAATCGCAGATTTCTCTGAGCTAGGGGACGCTATTGATGCCCCAATGCGCACGTACTCATCAGGTATGTATGCGCGCCTAGCCTTTTCAGTAGCCGCAGTCGTTGAGCCAGATATTCTCATTATCGATGAAGCGCTCAGCACAGGGGATGCTAAGTTCAAAGAGAAGAGCCTCAATCGAATCAAAGAGTTGCGCTCTTCAGATCGTGCGTTGATATTGGTAAGCCATGCTTTGGCTACCATCGAAGATGTCTGCAATGAAGTGGTTTGGTTAAATAAAGGCACACTTATGGCGCGCGGGAATCCATCTGAAGTAATTGCGCAGTACCGCACCTTTGTAAATGCCAGAAAGAGCGCTTCCTCTGATGAGGACGTTTAAAGCCTTCGCTCTTGCAACTATTTTAATTGCCTCATCCCTTTCTCCTGCTCGCGCTGAAGCCCCTGCCTCATTCTCATTTACTGGATCTGGCTATGGACATGGCGTTGGAATGAGCCAAATAGGTGCCAAGGTGCGCGCACTCTCTGGTGAAAGCGCAACAGCTATCTTGAATTACTACTACAAAGATGTCGTCATTGCGCCGATAGTTGATACACATACAGTGCGCGTCAATCTTGCACATGCTGTTCGCGCCGCCTCATTTGTTACCGCCGCTCCAGAATCAACTATTGATATCTTTTCTGGTGATATTGGCGTTAGCCAAGATGTCTTACCAGTTGCAACCTTACAAAACCGTCAAAAAGCAACCTTTCGAGTTCAGGCAGGTTTAGCGACTTTCGGTGCGCTATCTGGAACTGCATTTACCATTCGCTGGAAAGGGCCAGGCGCTGTGATCACAGTGGGCCATCCGGGCGAAACAGCGCGATATCGATATGGCCAGATTCAGATAAAGATTGTTAAAGGAGCGATGGAAGTTACCAACTCTTTAAGTATGCATGATGAATATCTACTTGGAATTAGTGAGGTGCCATCGAGTTGGCCGATGGCAGCACTTGAAGCGCAAGCAATTGCTTCTCGTTCTTTTGCGCTCTCAAAGTTAGGTCCTATAAGAACCACATGCGATTGCCACGTTTATGACCATATTTCTGACCAGAACTTTGTCGGCTACTCAAAGGAGATAGAACCGCGCTTTGGTAAGTTTTGGCGAGCTGCTGTGATTAATACCCACATCGATTCATCAACAAGTTTGGCGATCCTGGCAGGCGGCAAACCGGTGCAGGCCTATTACTTCTCCTCTTCTGGTGGAGCAACGCAGACAACGAGAGATGCTTGGGGCCAAGCGACCAGCTATACGCAATCGGTGCCAGATCCAGGCAGTCTGGATATTAAACATAATCCACGTTTTGTCAGCTGGAAGGCGAGTGCCACTCAGGCAATCGTTGCAACAGCATTTCTACTTCCAGATGTTGTTGCGCTAGAAATAATCTCGCGAAACTCTTCAGGAGCTGTAACCAGCATTAAGGGTATTGCCAGCGATGGTTCTTACAAGATCTTGCGTGGGGATACCTTTAGAAGTCGCGCCAAAATTCCATCGCCTTACTTCTCGCTAGCGGTGCCCGCGTAATTAACTGTCTACTTAATTGGCATGCAGAACTGAATTGAGCCCGCCCCATGTGCCGGTGCGCAAGACAACTTCAAGTCCGCCCGTCAATGAGTTGCGGCGAAAGAGAAGGTTGTGAGCGCCCGATAACGTTCCGGCTTTTACAACTTCACCATCAGGAAGAGTTACCTTTGCAGCTGCTGTGATGTATGTGCCTGCTTCAATCACGCAGTTATCACCGAGTGAGATTCCAAGACCAGAGTTTGCTCCAAGCAGACACTTTTCTCCGACAGAGATGACTTCTTTTCCGCCACCGCTAAGGGTGCCCATGATTGATGCGCCACCGCCTACATCTGAGCCATCTCCTACGACAACACCGGCAGAGATTCGACCTTCCACCATTGAAGTACCGAGCGTTCCAGCGTTGAAATTTACAAATCCTTCGTGCATGACGGTAGTTCCAGATGCAAGATGTGCTCCCAGTCTTACGCGATCAGCATCTGCAATGCGCACTCCAGCTGGTGACACATAATCAACCATGCGTGGGAACTTATCGATTGCAAAGACCGTGACGTGGCCATCGCGTGCGCGTAGCCCTGCGCGTACCTTTTCAAAACCATCTACTGCACAAGGCCCAGATGAGGTCCATACAACATTTGCCAGCAACCCAAAGATTCCTTCAAGAGACTGCCCATGTGGTTTTACGAGGCGGTGCGAGAGTAGATGCAATCTGAGATAGACATCTTTAGCATCTTGAGGTGCCGCGGATAAGTCGATCTCAATAGAAACTAATTCACGAGTAATCCCGCGCACTTCATCTCTTCCGACAAGCGCTGTCAGAGTTGCATCAGGTGCGCCCTGCAGAGGCCCCAGTGCTGGAGCTGGGTACCAAACATCAAGCACGGTAGTTCCAGCGATAGTTGCAATTCCATGGCCATGAGCGAGAGACGACATGCGCTAAGCCTAACCCCTATCCTGTCCCTCATGCGTATTGCAGTCTTCTGTTCGTCATCGCCAACCATCGACTCTAAATTTATCGACTTGGCATTTGAACTCGGCGCCGAGATTGCATCTCAGGGCTCCGAATTAGTTTCAGGTGGTGGACATATCTCAGCGATGGGAGCAATTTCTCGGGGCGCTCGCAGCAAAGGTGGAAAGACGATCGGAATCATTCCGCAGAAGTTGGTGGATATTGAATTTGCAGATCACGATAGCGATGAACTCATTGTCGTCGACTCGATGCGTACACGTAAGGCGAAAATCGAAGATTTAGCTGATGCCTTTATTACCTTGCCTGGTGGACTTGGGACTCTCGAAGAGCTCTTTGAAATCTGGGTTGGGCGTTACTTGGGGTTTCACAAAAAGCCAGTCATCATTCTCGACCCACATGGAATCTATGAACCACTTCATGCGCTGGTCGAGCATTTAGAGACACATAATTTTGTGAAGCCAGGTATGCGCGATTTAATTTATTGGGCAACTTCTACAGAAGATGCAGTTGCTAAAGCTTTTGGAAGGTAGTAAATGACACCTAACACCCTGCGCATCTCATTTACAGTAAATGCTCCATGCGAACGAGTGTGGGAAGAGATTGCAGATTGGCCCTCGCAGGGTGACTGGATGTTGCAGACAAAAGTGTGGGTAACGAGCGATCAGCGTGAAGGAGTTGGAACTTCTATCGCAGCATTTACTGGACCGCTGCACTTTATCTACCCTCGATTTAAATCTCTTGGCTTACTTGATCTCATGACAGTTACACAGTGGCAACCGCCCCATCGCTGCGATGTTGAGCATGTCGGTAAAATTCTCAAAGGTAGCGGCAGCTTTCTGCTGACTCCGCTCTCAGCTACCAAAACACGTTTTGACTGGTCAGAGACTGTGATTGCTCCTCGAGCGCTCTTTCTCTTGGGTGCGCCATTCCTTTATGCGGGCGTACGTATCTCTCTTGCTCGATTTGCTCGACTATTTTAATTGTCGAGCGAGTAACCTTGATTCTGTGAGCAACCAAGAGACCATCGCGCAGTTGCTTGCATCTTTGCCAGAAGAAGAGCGCATCATCTTGACGTTGCACTATTTGCGAGGCAAATCAAGTGGCGATATTGCAATCCTGCTGCAGGTCCCTGAACGCGCTGTAATTGCCGTCATATCATCAGGAAAATCCCGCCTAAAGGGCCATCTCGGAATCTAGAGAAAGCGCCCTCGCTACCCTGATTGGCCCCTTTGGCTCGATTTCACCCGCACCCGATTCTGCGAGATACTTCTCCCTGCACTACTCGACCTCACGGTCCCCGGCAGTTTCGACAACAAGGAGTCCCCACCATGGCAGCTATGAAACCCCGTACAGGTGATGGACCAATGGAAGTTACAAAGGAAGCCCGCTCGTTGGTGATGCGTATTCCACTCGAGGGTGGTGGCCGTCTCGTAGTTGAGCTCAACCCTCAGGAAGCAAATAATCTCAGCGCAGCCCTTGAGGCCGCTGTAGCGCTCATCAAAAAGTAGAGTGGGATAAAAAGATTCTTGCAGTAGTTGCGCCAGAAATTGATTCAATTGTTGGCGCCGATATTTTGGCTCTTGGCTTTACCAAAAATAGCGATGAGAAATTTGAATTTACAGCCGATGCTCGGCTGATTGCCAAACTTGAGAAATACTTTGAAGTCAGCCTTCTCGACGAGATTAACTTCTTCGATGCCTCCGGAAAAGCCGGCGAGCTCTTTGAAATTCCAGTAGCCCATGAAGATACAGCAATTGATCGTATCTTTCTCATTGGCGTGGGGGATAACTCTTTAACATCTCTTCGCACAGCAGGTGCTGCCCTTGGCAAGAAAGTGCGAGGTAAGGCTCTCTCGCTCGTCTCACTCTGTGCGCAGAGCGCAGCTGAGATTAAAGCCCATGGAGTTTCATTGACACTCGGTGCTTATCAATGGAGTTTGAAGACCGGAAAGACTCCTGAGATCCCACAATTCTTAATCGCCACAAAAGATGTAGCTCCTGTCAGCGCGGCACTCACAATTGCGCGCGCGCTCTATACCGCTCGCGATTTAATACTTACTCCATCAAATATCAAGAACCCACTGTGGATGGCGCAAGAGGCGCAAACAATCGCCAACCAGGAAGGGTTATCGATTCGCATCCTGGCAGGAAAAGAGCTCGCTAAGTTCGGCGGTCTGCGCGCAGTCGGTAACTCATCTCCCAAACCGGGACCTCGTTTCATCGAGATTACATATATTCCGCGAGGAAAGACAAAGTTAGCTGCTGCTCTGCCACATGTTGTCATCGTTGGAAAAGGAATTACATTTGATACAGGTGGCGTCTCACTCAAGCGACCATATGAATTTATGACCGCTATGAAGAGCGATATGGCAGGAGCAGCTGCAGCGCTTGCAACACTAAGTGCACTTCCTGACTTGCAGCCGCAGGTGAAGGTAACAGCGCTATTAATGTGTGCTGAGAATGCACTTTCTGGGACTGCCCAACGCCCATCCGATGTGATTACTCAATACGACGGAACCACCGTTGAAATCATTAATACCGATGCTGAAGGTCGCTTAGTACTTGCGGATGGATTGGGTTACGCCCTTGAAAATCTTGATCCAGATTATTTGATTGATATTGCAACTCTGACTGGATCGGCCACCTTAGGTTTAGGGCGACAGTATGCGGCGATGTATACCCGCGATGAAAAGTTAGCGCGTGAATTAGTTGCTATTGGCGAACAGAGCGGTGAACGCGTCTGGCATATGCCCCTAATTGATGACTATCGAGATTCACTAAATAGCGATGTTGCAGATCTCAATCATGCAGCGGATAAGGGTGACTATTCAGCAGGTTCAGTGACGGCAGCCCTTTATCTTGAGCACTTCGTTGGCGATGCGCGTTGGGTACACCTTGATATTGCAGGTCCAGCTCGCAGCGAATCTGACTCTGGTGAAAATGTGAAAGGCGGCACAGGTTTCGGCGTGCGCTTCCTGCTTGATTGGATAGTGTCTCTCTCGTGAACATCAACCCGCATGATTATGCCGAAGGCTTTATCACTGAAGATTCCATCAAGGCGGCAGCGCGTGCGCGCGGAGTTGAAATCGGAACGAACGATGTTTCGCCAGGAACAGGTGCCTACCTAAGACACCTGGCGCAACTATTGAGCGCACAATCTGTCGTTGAAATTGGAACAGGTTCAGGCGTTGGTTCACTCTGGCTGCTTGAAGGAATGATTAAGAGTGGAACGCTCACATCAATCGATGATGAGATGGAGCATTCCAGTATCGCAAAGCTGGCGCTTGCTGAAGCAGATATCGCAGCTCCGCGCTTTCGTCTCATCACCAATTCAGTGATGGATGTCATGACCAAACTGGCTGACCGTGCCTATGACTTGGTGGTCTTTCGCCACAATCCAGAAGATCTTAACTTTGCTATCTCTGAAGCTCATCGTGTTCTACGAAGTGGTGGCGTCTTTGTTATCGATAACTTCTTCGGGGGAGCAAAGGTGCCAGATCCAGCGCAGAGAGATCCCAAGACAATTGCGCTACGCGAAGCGGGTAAAGCAATCAAAGCAGATTCAGAATCTTGGATGAGCGTTCTCATTACAACCGGCGATGGTTTATTGCTCGCAACAAAACTCTAGAGAAAGCACAATCGATCCAGATGAGTAATTGGAATGAGAATGGCCATCGCAACGATGGACCTTGGTGGGTTGCACCAAGTCAGAGCGGATTAGGTCGCTCTATCTCACTTCGCACTGCAATCCTGATTGCACTTGTTGTTGGAGTCGTAGGCGGAGCATTCGGCGCTTCCTCATCAGGTTCGCTCTTTGGTCGTTCCGTTAATTTGGTCAAGACAACTTCAGCGATTGAAAGACCAGCAGGATCGGTTGCTGAAATTGCGCAGAGAGTTCTTCCATCAGTTGTCTCGATTGAGGCTCAATCAGGCAGAGGCGGCTCAACTGGTTCAGGATTTATCATTGATAGCCGTGGTTACATTCTGACCAATAACCATGTGATTGCATCCTCGGCCATGAGCGGTGGCGATATCAGAGTTCGCCTCAGCGATGGATTTTCGTATGATGCCAAGGTAATTGGTCGCGATAGCTCTTACGATTTAGCCGTCATTAAAATCGTGGCACCTAATCTCAAGGCTCTGCAATTTGGAGATAGCGACGAAGTTGCAGTCGGTGATTCTGTAATTGCGATTGGGTCACCACTTGGCTTATCAGGAACAGTAACGCTTGGAATTATTAGCGCGAAAGATCGCGCCGTCACTGCAGGAGGAGATGATGCCGAGAGCGCCTTTATCAACGCGCTCCAAACTGATGCAGCAATCAATCCTGGAAACTCAGGGGGGCCACTTGTAAATTCAACAGGCGCTGTCATTGGAATTAACTCAGCGATTGCTTCCCTTGGTACATCCTTTAGCGGGCAATCAGGTTCTATCGGCCTTGGTTTTGCAATACCGATAAACCAAGCGCGCAAGACGGCAGATCAATTGATTAAGACTGGCAAGGCAACATATCCGGTCATGGGTATCTCAGTTGATATGAATTACTCCGGTGATGGAGCGATGATTGCTAAGACTGGTGTAGCTATCGTCCCGGGTGGTGCTGCGGCAAAGGCGGGCTTGAAGTCCGGCGACATCATCACTGAAATTGATGGTCGCGCAATCACATCTTCGGATGAGCTGATTGTTGCTATTCGCTCACATAACGTTGGCGAGAAAATTGAAGTTACCTATAAACGGAACGGTGCTAGCAAGACCGTAACCCTGACTCTGTCGGCATCGAAGTAGTCGAGTAAGGTAGAGCCACTATGTTCTTTGATTTTGGTGCAGGCGAACTCATTGGTTTGGCGATTCTTGCCATGGTGCTCGTGGGTCCTGAGCGCCTTCCTCGCCTCGCAGTTGATGCGGCAAAATTTGTGAAGAAGGCGCGTAGCTTTGCATCCAGTGCGACAAATGAGCTCAAGGCAAACCTTGGTCCGGGCTTTGAAGATCTTGATGCCACCGATCTCAATCCTAAGAACTTCATCAAGAAGCAAATTGGTAACGTCCTCGACGAGGATGACTCAAAATCCACGAAGTATCCGGCTGCCTTCGCCTATGCAATAGATCCTGATCTGCTATGACAACACTAGATTTAGTGAACGCAGCTCTTGCTACAGTGCAAGACCCGGAACTTCACCGTGCGCTTCCTGAACTCGGCATGGTCAGATCTGTCACCATTAATGGCGATGTTGCCGAGTTAGAAATCTTGCTCACCATCGCCGGTTGCCCCATGCGCGATCGATTGACGCGCGATATTGAAGCTGCAGTGACTGCTGTAGATGGCATTGCCCGCGCAGAAATTACCTTTGGCGTCATGGATGAAGAGCAGCGCGCAAACATTAAGAAGTTGCTCCGTAATGGCCGTGAAAGCTTTATCTCATTTGCTCAGAAGGATTCACTGACGCGAGTCATCGGCGTTGCATCTGGCAAAGGTGGAGTCGGAAAGTCTTCACTGACTGCAAACCTAGCTGTGGCATCGGCGCAGCGTGGATTGCGCGTTGGCATCTTGGATGCAGATGTGTATGGGCACTCGATCCCTCGCTTGATGGGGTTGATTGGCCAGCGCCCTACTGCAATTGATCAGATGTTTATTCCCCTTGAATCCTATGGAGTCAAAGTTGTCTCGATGGAGATGTTTAAGCCCGAACGCAGCGATGCCATCGCCTATCGCGGACCACTGCTGCACCGCGTCCTTGAACAACTTCTCTCTGATGCATACTGGGGAGATTTAGATCTTCTCTATATTGATCTTCCACCTGGCACTGGAGATTTAGCAATCTCACTTGGACAGCTAGTGCCATCATCTGAAATTCTCGTTGTGACAACGCCACAAATTGCTGCAGCTGAGGTCGCAGAACGTGCCGGAAGAATTGCACATCAAATTCATCAGAGAGTTATTGGCGTTATTGAAAATATGTCAGCTTATCCATGCGCTAAATGTGGCGAACTCACCTCACTCTTTGGCGAAGGTGGGGGTGAAGAGACCTCTAAGCGACTCTCTCAATTAATCGGTGGAGATGTTCCACTTCTAGGAAAGATTCCATTTAGTCCAGATCTACGTGAGGGCGGAGACGCTGGTGCACCCGTTGTGATTTCGGCGCCACATAGTCCAAGTGCTCAAGCTATCGATGAAATCATTGCCAAACTTATTGTGCGTGAAAAATCCCTACTTGGAGTCCGACTCGGGCTTGCGTAGCTCTTCGACAATCTCTTTGGCGATATCGCCGAGTTCATTTCGCAAGTAATCACGTGTTGCCACTTCCCCTAGTGCGATACGCAAGCTCGCTAGCTCGCGAGTCAGATACTCAGTGTCAGCGATGTTGCGCGCATTCTGTGCACGATCTTCATTAAGCGCAATACGATCTCGATCTGCTTGACGATTCTGGGCCAAGAGAATGAGCGGCGCTGCATATGAAGCCTGTAGTGAAAGGATGAGTGTTAAGAAGATAAATGGAAACTCGTCATATCTAAGTCCTTCAGGACCAAAGGTATTCCAAAGAACCCAACTCAAGACAAATGCGCTCATGTAGACAAGAAAGCGCGCAGTTCCTAAGGCGCGTGCAAAACGTTCAGAGAGGCGACCGAAGGTCTCTGGATCAATGTTGCCGCGGAGTGAGCGACGAGTCTCTCTTGGCGTGTCTAGTCGATAGCTGCGAGCCATGGTTAGACCTCCTTCGCAAAATCAGTGTCAATGCTCTCAAGAGCGGCAGATGTTGCTGCAGTGTGTGTTGCAGAATCTCTATGTTCATGTCGCCAGTTTTCAGGTAACAAGTGATCGAGCACATCGTCAACAGTAACGGCGCCAAGCAAGCGATCGTTTGCATCTACAACAGGCAGTGAGAGCAAGTTGTAACTGGCTAAGTATGACGAAACTGCATGCAAAGATGCGTCGGGATTAACGCCCTTTGTATTGGTATCCACGATCGAGCCGAGCAAAGTAGCCGGTGGCTCACGTAGTAAACGCTGATAATGGACCATTCCGATAAATCTGCCAGTTGGAGTTTCCAGCGGTTGGCGAGCGATGAATACTTGTGATGCCAGCGCTGGTGACTTCTCGCTCTGTCGTACTGCAGCAAGTGCATCCGCAACTGTGTAATCTGCTGACATCACGATTGGTTCGGTTGTCATCATTCCACCCGCTGAATAATCTTCATAGGTCATCAAACGAAGAACATCTTCAGCATCTTCTGGATCCATCAAACCAATTAACTCTTGTGCGCGCTCTTCGCCGATTTCACGGAGCAAGTCAGCTGCATCATCAGGATCCATCTCCTCGAGAACATCGGCTGCGCGCTCACCTTCAAGTTCTGCCAGGAGTGCCACGCGCTCTGATTCATCCATCTCTTCAATGACATCTGCAAGTCGCTCATCATCTAATGCACGAGCGACTTCAACGCGACGTTTTGGAGATAAATCTTGAATTACTGCAGCCAAGTCGGCAGCTCTTAAGTTACCTATTGTTGAAAGTAAATTAGAGACACCTTGATTTGTTTCGTGTTGGGTAAAGCCGGTGACTTCTTCCCAAGCAACAGTTGATGTGGCACCTTTTCGTCGCAGCCCACGTCCCTTGCGCATGATGTGAACGCGGGTGATAAGCCAATCTCCGGTGCGATTTTGCTCCATCGCCATATCTTCAACAAGAACGGGCTGGCCATCTTCGACGAGTACGACTGAGCGATCCAATAGGTCGCCCAGTACCAACATCTCACCAGCACGAGGTTCAAAACGACGCATATTGAGAAGTCCGGTGATGACTACTGCTCCAGACTCAATCGAGGTCACGCGAGTGATGGGAACAAAGATGCGACGACGAAGTGGAACTTCAACGACCAAGCCGAGAATTCGTGGAGGTTGGTTATTAGAACGCAGCGTCGCGACAGAGTCGCGCACCTTGCCGACTGGATCACCATTGGGGTCAAAGACTGCCGTGCCTGCAAGACGGGCGAGAAATATGCGATTGATGTTATTTCCGCTCATGGGGTAAGAGTAACGCGTGCACCATCGGCTAGGTTTGCCTTATGTCCGTGCCCTCACGTAATGAATCAGTGCATAACCACACTGCTCTTCCCGCGCGGCCTGACCTAATTCGCTTGATTATCGGAATTTTCGGTGTGGGCTCATCAGGTCCACTAATTGCACTGAGTGCGATGCCAGTGCCCACTTTGATTTTCTGGAGAAACCTAGGCGGCTCGCTCATCACCTTGCCCTTTGCGCTGCGCCACAAAGTAGATCGCACTGGTGCACAGTGGGCGGTATTGGCCGGCATCTTTCTATCTTTTCATTTCATGGGCTTCTTCTTGGCGATGAGAATGACAAGTGTTGCCGCAGGTACTGCAATCGCAGCGCTGCAACCAATCTTTGCCGCGCTCTTCCTGAGATTTAGAGGTGGATTTATCCCAAATAAAGCATGGCTCGGGATGTTCCTTAGCTTCATGGGAGTTCTCGTAGTCACTGGCATTGATATTCAATTAGACCGACGTTCATTTCTTGGAGATTTAGCGGCACTACTTTCTGGCGCACTTGCTGCCGCATATATGTTGATCGGTTCACACGCACAAAAGACTTTACCGACAACAACCTACACATCTATCTGTTATCTGACCTGTGCGCTCACAGCACTACCAATTACCTTGATTGCAGGGTATGAGCTTTTCTCTTTCTCAACAAGAGAGTGGGTCATTCTGCTGGGCTTGATTATTGGCGCTCAACTTCTTGGTCACACTATGTTTAACATTACGCTGAAGCGAGTCTCACCAGCCGTTGTCTCTCTCATTGTGTTTTTCGAAGTTCCTATCGCAGCGTTTCTGGCCTCTATCTTCGGAGTCGGAAAGCAACCTTCACCAAGTATCTACTTAGGAGTGCTGCTAATTCTGATTGGCTGTATCTTCTTTGTTACTCGCACAAAAACAGAGAATGTGATGACCATTGAATGATTGACCTACACACCCACACCACGGCAAGTGATGGAACAGATTCACCTTTCGCGCTCGTGAAAAAGGCGCTAGCGACAGGTGTCACAATTCTTGGTATCACTGACCATGATTCAACGGCTGGTTGGGCAGAGGCAATTACTGCACTTCAACCTCAGATTCAATTAGTGCTCGGCGCAGAAATTTCCTGTCTCACCACTGATGGAATTAGCGTGCACATGTTGGGGCTGCTCTTTGATGGTGAAGATGGGCAGATTCAACAGATGCTCTCTGATTCTCGCGACACTCGACTTCCGAGAATGCGAAAGATGGTCGCGCTCTTGCAGGCAGATGGCTTTGATATATCGCTCGAGGATGTCTACCAAGCAGCTCCAGATCAAGCGACCATAGGACGCCCGCACCTAGCTGATGCGCTCGTTGCCAAGAAGATAGTGGCTACGCGCGATGAGGCATTTGCTGATTTACTTCATAACGAATCAAAGTACTACGTCACACATGCAGCCCCAACTCCTGCCGATGCGATTGCAACGATTAAAAGCGCTGGGGGAGTTGCCGTCATTGCTCACCCATTTGCATCACGCCGCGGTCAGATTCTTACAGCCGATTTATTTCAGGATTTGGTGGCTGCTGGACTCGATGGAATTGAAGTTCACCATCGTGATCAAAACGCAGCAGAACAACAAGTGCTCACTGAAATCGCACGTGAGTTACATCTCGTCACCACCGGAGCAAGCGACTATCACGGAACCGGCAAACTTAATTCAATGGCAGAGAACACCACGCATCCTGCACAATGGGAAGCCTTAGAAGCGCGCGCAAGTGCACGAAGGGTTGTAAAGTTATGAATTCAACAGATGCACTTACCTTTGCGGCTCAAGCATTTGTCACGCTCTTTGTCATTATGGATCCACCCGGAGCCACCCCAATATTTTTAGGACTTGTTAAAGATAAGACACCTCGCGAACGCGTACGCCTTGCTTGGCAAGCAGCAGCTGTCTCACTCTTTGTGATTGCCAGCTTTGCCATCTTTGGACAGTTAATCCTTGATTACATGCATGTATCCATTGAAGCGCTCCAAGCAGCAGGGGGACTTCTACTGCTCTACGTTGCACTGCAACTGCTTACCGGTGCATCTAAAGGCGGAGCTGATCAGAAGAGCGACAACATTGGAATGGTTCCACTAGGAACACCACTTCTGGCTGGCCCTGGCGCAATTGTGGCAACGATGATTTATGTGCAGCAGGCTGATACCAATTCTCAAATCCTTGGGTTAGCACTTGCAATCATCGCGGTGCATTTGATTATCGGCACTGTGTTAATGGCTTCTACAAAGATTGTTGGCCTGATTAAAGAATCTGGCGTGACTCTCCTTGCCAGTATTGCTGGTCTACTTCTGGCAGCGATTGCAGTGCAGATGCTTGCCAATGCAATAAAGGCTTTTGCAGCTAGCTAGAGATTCTCTTAGTGCGCGTGCGCTCTCGCTTTACGCGAGGAGCGCTCTCTTGCTTGGCCGCAGCTGGTTTAGCAACCTTTGGAGCAACAGCAACTGCTGGTTTAGCTTTAACAATACGACCAGTTGAACCGGCCGGAATATTGAGCATCTCGTAGAGATGTTCGGAGGAAGAGTAAGTCTCGAGCGGCTCTGGTAGACCAAGAGCCAGCGCAGTATCAATCATCTTCCAACGAGCAAGCTCATCCCAATCAACAAATGTGACAGCAATTCCGTGAGCTCCAGCGCGCGCTGTACGTCCGATACGGTGAACGTAGGTCTTCTCATCTTCTGGGCACTGGTAATTGATCACGTGGGTAATTCCATCGATATCAATTCCGCGCGCTGCTACATCAGTTGCAATAAGAACATCAGATTTACCAGCTTTGAAATCGTTAAGCGCCTTTTCACGGGCAGATTGACCGAGATCTCCGTGGATAGTCGCAGCTCTAAAGCCGCGCTCGGCTAGGTCATCAGAAGTCTTCTGGGCTGTGCGCTTGGTGCGGCAGAAGACAATCGTTGGGCCACGGCCATCGGCCTGCAAAATTCTTGCCAACATTTCAATCTTATCCATGGCGTGTGCACGAACCACATGTTGTTCAATACGAGAGACAACTGCACCTTCATCTTCATTATCTTGCGTGCGGATATGCACTGGTTGATTCATGAAGCGGCGCGCTAAAGCGATAATGTCGCCAGGCATCGTGGCAGAGAAGAGCATGGTCTGTTGACGAGCAGGAGTACTTGTAAAAATTTTTTCCACATCAGGCAAAAAGCCCAGATCCAGCATTTCATCAGCTTCATCAAGCACAACGCGAGAGACATGCTTTAAGCGAAGTTGACCTTGGCGATAGAGGTCCAAAAGTCGACCTGGAGTTCCAACAACGATTTCAACGCCTGCTTGCAGCGCTTCAATCTGAGGTTCAAAGGCGCGACCACCGTAGACGGCAAGAGTTCGGATGCCACGATTAAAGGAGAGCTCTTCAATATCTTTTGTTACCTGAACACAGAGTTCGCGCGTAGGAACAACGATAAGTACTTGTGGATCACCTTGGTTAGCTAAATCTTTCCAATCAGCATCGTTAGGTGCGATTACTCGCTCGATAACGGGGATACCAAAAGCCAGCGTCTTTCCAGTTCCAGTCTTCGCCTGACCGATGACATCTCCATCGGCTAACGCGATAGGCATGACCTGTTCTTGGATAGGAAAAGGTGAGGTAAATCCATGCTCATTGAGAGCGGCGATAGTTTCCTTACGAAGAGGAAGATCTGCGAATGTCAGACTCACTTACACAACGCCGAAACCGACGCGACGTTCAGTTGGCTCGCCGATTTCGACATAACCAATCTTGTCTGCAGGAACGATGATTTCGTGTCCCTGTACATCTTGAAGAGTGAGGGGAGTCTGCGCTGAAAGAGCGGCAGCAACGGCTGCCTTGATCTCTGCGGGGGTGGAAGGGCAATCAAAGTTGAGTTCGCTTCCTACATGCGTGATGGAGATACGAACTTTTGAAGCCTTTTCACTTTTCTTTGAACTCATATGCCTATCTTATTCGTTATGACTCTGTACGGGGAAATCCAGATATGCCTCGCCACATGAGGTTCTCGACAAGTTCCATCGCTTGTTGACGAGTTAGCTTGCTATCACGCTCAAGCCAGTGACGTGCTGTGACTTGGACATACCCGATTAACCCCACACCGAGCATCATCGCCGCCTCTTTTGGCAGGCCGGTGTCATTTGAAATGACACCACTCACAGCCGCAGCGCAGTCATATGTCATGCGATTGAGGCGTTCGCGAACTTGTGGCTCAACGTTCATATCGCTTTCGAAGAGCAATCTAAATGCTTCGCCCTCATTTTCAATAAAGTTAAAGTACGCCTCAATTGTTACGTGAACGCGTAGCTCATTATCAGGAGTAGAAGAGATAGCCTTTTGGATTTCAAAGACGAGCGAATCGATATGCAAATCCAAGACCGCTAGGTAGAGATCTAACTTTGAAGGAAAGTGCTGGTACAGAACGGGCTTGCTGACATTTGCGCGATCTGCAATCTCATCCATAGCGGCGGAGTGGTATCCAGCAGCGGTAAAGACTTCAAGGGCTGCCGACAAAAGAATTGCGCGGCGCTCATCGCGAGGGAGTCGAGATTTATCTGTTCGCGAACTGTTTGCAGAAACTGAATCTGTAGTCATTGTGCGCATCGTATAAGAATTCGCATCGATTGGCACAGTACGGCAGAATTGGCGCCATGAAGACCCCACCGCTAGTCACACCAGGCCCAGCCCTCTCTGTCGATGAAGTCCGTCGATATAGCCGCCACTTGATCATCCCTGATGTGGCGATGGCAGGACAACAGCGCATGATGAATGCCAAGGTGCTCTGTGTTGGCGCTGGTGGATTGGGATCTCCAGCACTTATGTATTTAGCTGCTGCAGGAATCGGCACACTCGGGATTGTTGAGTTCGATACTGTCGATGAATCAAATTTGCAACGTCAGATTATTCATGGCCAATCTGATATCGGAAAGAGCAAAGCGCAGAGCGCAAAAGAGAAAATTGCTGAAATCAATCCCTTTGTAAATGTCATCTTGCACGAAACACGTCTTGATAACTCAAATGTCATGGAGATATTCTCTCAATACGACATCATCGTTGACGGTACAGATAACTTTGCAACTCGCTATCTAGTCAACGATGCCTGCGTACTTTTGAAGAAACCATATGTCTGGGGCTCCATCTATCGCTTTGATGGCCAAGCAAGTGTCTTCTGGGCAGAGTACGGCCCTTGCTACCGTTGCTTGTATCCAGAACCACCACCTCCCGGAATGGTGCCAAGTTGCGCCGAAGGTGGAGTACTCGGAGTTCTCTGCGCAACCATCGGATCAATTCAAACCACAGAGGCGATTAAGGTTTTAACTGGTGTTGGCGAACCTCTCATTGGCTCACTCATGGTCTATGACGCGCTCGATATGACATTCCGCAAGATAAAGGTTCGTAAAGATCCGAACTGCCCACTGTGCAGCGAGAACCCACGTCAGACTGCGCTCTTGCCTGATTACGAAGCGTTCTGCGGCGTTCTCTCTGAGGCGGCTGCTGAGGCGAGTACCGGATCGACAATTACAGTACAAGAGTTGAAGTCAAAGATTGATGCCCTTGAAGATTATTACTTGATTGATGTACGCGAACCAAGTGAGTTCGACATTGTGCGAATTCCAACTTCACACCTGATTCCAAAGCAAGGCTTTATCGATGGCTCAGTTCTGGCAACTTTGCCGCAAGATAAGCCAATTATCTTGCATTGCAAGAGCGGTGTGCGATCAGCTGAGTGCTTGGCGATACTTAAGAGCGCAGGTTTCGCTGACGCCTCACATGTATCGGGTGGCGTTGTAGCCTGGGCTAAACAGATTGATACATCTCTTCCGGTATATTGATGCGCGATAGTTATCGAGGCTTTCGCGTTCTCTTAGTTCATGCTCATCCTGATGATGAGACCATCAATAACGGTGCAACGATGGCTATGTATGCAGCTCTTGGAGCATCAGTAACTCTAGTTACATGCACCCGCGGCGAAGAAGGCGAAGTTCTTATCCCTGAGCTTTCTCACCTAGCAGCGAACGCCACCGATTCATTGGGCCAACATCGCGTTACTGAACTAGCTCTTGCTATGAAAGAGCTAGGAGTTGCAGACCATCGCTTCCTCGGAGAAGGTGCAAAGCTATATCGAGATAGCGGAATGATGGGAACTGAACCAAATAACCGACCAGATGTGTTTTGGCAAGCAGATATTGAAGAGGCATCAGATCTACTAGTCCAGATCATCGATGAAGTGAAGCCACATGTGCTCATCACATATGACGAATTTGGAGGCTATGGACACCCAGACCATATCCAAGCTCACCGAGTGGCGATGCGCGCTGCTGAAAAGTCTGCGTGGGATATCCCAAAAATTTACTGGAATGTCATGCCAATTTCAGTTATCCAAGAGGGCATTGATGCCATGAAAGGTATCGACTCTGATTTCTGGGGCGCTGAAAAAGCTGAAGATCTTCCCTTTGCTAAAGATGATTCATTTGTACATGCCCTCGTGGATGGAAATACCTACGTCGAAAAGAAGATGAGCGCCATGAAGGCGCATGCCACTCAGATTGCAGTAGATGGGCCATTTTTTGCACTCTCTAATAATGTCGGACTACAAGTCTGGGGTAACGAGTACTACACGCTAGTTAAGGGTGAGAAGAGCGGCCCCTTGAATGAAAAAGGCTACGAGAGCGATCTCTTCGCTGGAATTTTGCTGTGAAATTTCTCTACGCGATTGCACTGGGCGCAGCAACTGCGCTCGGTGCAACGCTGATTCACCAAACTCTTCCACCTTTCGGCGTTGCTCTAGGCATTTTTACAACGTACATCATGATCTGGTGGGTTGGTCGTTACTGCGGCAAACGTCGTTATCGCTTCTATGCCCTCGCTGCCTGGTTTCTTCTCATTATTCGCGCTGGATCTTTTGGTTCAGGCCAAGAACTTTTGATTCAAGGTGATAACGCAGGTAGCGCCCTACTGACGCTGGGATTTCTTGCCGGCGTTGCTGCGCTATTTCGTAAGCTTTAGTTTATTTCCAACTCCAACTTTGTCCGGTTGGTCCATCGCTAATTTCTAGCCCCGCCTCTTCTAACTGCGCGCGCAAAAGATCACTTGTTGGCCAATTCTTATCAGCACGAGCTTGCGCACGTTCTGCCAGAAGGGCTGCAATCTCAGCGGGCAGGGCTTTCTGGATGGCAGGACGCGCCAAATCTAAACCCAGGACTTGATCTGCAAAGAGGAAGATGGCGCGTTTATCAAGTGCTCCTAGAGTGGAATCTTTTTCTACTGTGCGAAGTCGTTGCATAGCGCGCGGTGTATCTAAATCGTTTGTCAAAGCATAGATAACTTCTTGATCGAATTTAACATCATCGCCGTTGCCCCATTCAGTCATGGCTGTGCGCCAACGACGCAAAGTCGCATGAGCTGCTTCAAGTGATGCCCAACTCAAATCCATCTGTGAGCGGTAACGGTTTTCAAGGAGCGAGAAGCGAAGAGAGAGCGGATCAAGCCCGCGATCGATGACATCTTGCAGCAGAACTACATTTCCAGCGCTCTTGGACATCTTCCGTCCTTCAAAGAGGAGATGTTCTCCATGTACCCATGTATCGACTGTCTCTTGTTTCGTCAGGGCATTTGATTGGGCACGTTCATTCTCATGGTGAGGAAAGCGCAGATCGATTCCTCCAATATGCACATTAGCGTGGGCCTGCAAGAGATTGATTGACATGACGCTGCATTCGATATGCCAACCCGGAAAACCAGGACCCCAAGGAGAATCCCAAATCATCTGGGTGCGCCCACCAGCAACTTTCCAGAGCGCCCAATCTGCGTGAAATCTCTTTCCGCCTTCATCAACGTATTCATAACGATGGCCGGGCTTGAGCGAGTCCAATTTGTTTCCGCTGATTGCTCCGTAGCTCGCACACGATGCCGCATCAAAGTACACAGAGCCATCGCTACCGACATAGGCGCTCTTATTGGCAATGAGTTCTTCAATTGCTGCAATCATCTCAGTCATATTTTCAGAGGCTTTTGGATAGAGATCTGCAGGAATAACGTTAAGCCTTGCTAGATCTTGATGAAATCTCTCTTCATAACGTCGCGCAATTTCAAAGGGATCAATATTTGTGCGCTTTGATTCGGCCAACATCTTGTCGCCTTCTGCGCCATCTTCCTGAAAGTCATCAGCCATATGTCCAACGTCGGTGATGTTCTGAATCAACTGAACTTCCAGCCCCGTCAGAGCGATGGTGCGAGCGATGAGATCGGCGAGAAGAAAAGTCCGCAAATTGCCAACATGTGCATCGCGATAGACAGTTGGACCACAGCAGTACATGGTTACCAATCCATCTGTCTGCGTTATCTCCTTCACAGATCGACTCATGGTGTCGTAGATGGATAAGCGCCCATGCGAGATATCGCGGCGATTAAAGACGGGAATAACCCGCATTACGGCAATATCGTCTGGGTTGAAGGTGATGAGTTCGCCGCGACGATTGAGTAGCTCTGTCTCACTCTGTAAAACTCCGACGATATCCCGGAAGCCACCATCGCCTTCGCGCAGGCGCAGAGTGGCGCGTTTGCCAAGGGCCCGGGCCACCTCGCCGCGAAAGTCATTCACGCGATAACAGTAATCGTGCAATGCCCGCCCCGCAGGGTTAGAATTACCGCCATCTGTTAAGGAAAGCCAACTGGAGGATTCTTCGTGACATATGTGATTGCCGAACCATGCGTTGATGTGAAAGATAAGTCCTGCCGCGAAGAATGTCCGGTGGATTGCATCTACGACGGCGCTCGAATGCTCTATATCCAGCCTGACGAATGTGTCGATTGTGGAGCCTGCGAACCGGTCTGCCCAGTTGAAGCCATCTATTACGAAGATGATGTCCCTGGCCAGTGGCAGAACTATAAGAAGATTAATACTGAGTTTTTCATTGAACTCGGTTCACCTGGAGGAGCATCAAAGGTCGGGGAGACAAATACCGATCATGCAGATGTAACGGTTCTTGCGCCAAAAACTTCCTGATTTTCCTTGGGATTCGCTCGCTCCTTATGGAGTGATTGCGCGCTCGCATCCAGAAGGTGCAATCGATTTATCGGTGGGTACTCCTGTGGATGCAACTCCAGAATTTATCCAGGCAGCTCTACAACGAGCAGCGAATTCTCCGGGATATCCCGTAACAGCTGGAACTCCGCAATTGCGTGAAGCAATTGAAACCTGGGCGCGCACGCAGCTTGGTGCAACTGGAGATTTTGGAGTTCTTCCACTTATCGGATCCAAAGAATTTGTCGCATGGTTACCCACTTTTGTAGAAGCTAAGAGCGTTCTCTATCCCAGCGTTGCCTATCCCACGTATTTAGTTGGTGCACTCCTGGCTCAAGCAGAAGCGACAGCGGTTGAGATTGATTCCAGCACATGGCAGCAGGCGGATATGGCTTGGGTTAACTCGCCATCTAATCCAACCGGCCGCGTTCATTCAGAAGCTGAGTTGCGCGCTGCTATTACATGGGCGCGCCAGCACCAATCCCTGGTTGTATCCGATGAATGCTATTTCGAATTCGGCGATAGCGCTACGCCTACCTCAATCTTGAAATTTACTGATGGCGATAATCGCCATATCTTGGCCGTTCACTCACTTTCTAAGCGCTCTTCTATGGCTGGCTATCGCGCCGCCTTTGTTATCGGTGATCCTGCGCTGATTGCTCGAATATTAGAAGTGCGCAAACATGCTGGGATGATTGTTCCCTTGCCGGTACAACAGGCGATGGTGGCAGCTCTCTCCGATAGCGCACATGTTGCAGAGCAACGCAGTCGTTATAACTTCCGTCGTAGCGTTCTTCGCCCGGCACTTGAAGCAGCGGGCTTCACCATTGAAGATTCTGTGGCAGGCCTTTACATCTGGGCTACCCGCCATGAAAGCGCTTGGGATTCAGTTGCTTGGCTTGCAGATTTAGGAATCTTGGCTACCCCTGGCATCTTCTACGGCGATGCTGGCGCACAGCACATTCGCATTGCGATGACAGCAACAGATGAACAGATTGCCAGCGCCGCAGCGCGATTGCAGGCAAAGGTAAACGGATAAATGGCTGTCGGCATCTTGCTCGTTGGAGGTTTTGGGACACGTCTTAAACCTCTTACCAATGAATCTCCTAAACCGATGTTGCCAGTTGCGGGCCTGCCGGTAACTGAACACCAGATTCTCGCGGCCAAGAAAGCAGGAATACATACTTTGGTATTGGCAACTTCATATCTCGCAGAAGTGTTCACGCCATATTTTGGTGATGGATCGCAGTGGGATATGAAGATTCTCTATGCAGTAGAGAAAGAACCTTTGGGTACGGGTGGGGCAATTCGTAATGCAGCGCAGCTACTTGGGCGCGATGAAGAGATCGTGATTTTCAATGGTGATGTCCTTAGTCGTCACTCAATTGCAGATCAGCTGGCATTTCACCAAAAGCACAAGGCCGATGTCACACTTCACCTCATCAAAGTTGAAGATGCGCGCGCCTTCGGTTGTGTGCCAATCGATGGCGATGGGCGTGTCACTGCCTTTCTTGAGAAGATGGAAAATCCAGTCACCAATCTCATCAATGCTGGCTGCTACATCTTTTCTCCAGAAGTCATTGATCGCATTCCACTCAATACCGTTGTGAGTGTGGAGCGAGAAACTTTCCCTGCACTTGTTGCAGAGCAACGCCCAATCTTTGGATATCACGAGCAGGCGTATTGGTTAGATGTAGGTACTCCTGCTGCGCTCTTTAAGGGATCGCGCGATCTCGTTGTAGGTGATTTTCATGCGATGGCTGACTGCGTTATCGCACCGGATGCGAAAATAACGGGTGGCACATCTATCGGGGCGCGCTGCCAGATTGGGGCAGGCGCCCAGATCGAAGACTGCATCATCGGAGATGGCGTCATCGTGGGGGATGGTGCATCACTGACACGATCTTTTCTGGCACATGGCGCAGTCGTTGCACCAGGCGCAGTTTTTCTCGAGAGATATCTATCAAAGAGCGCAGATTTACCGATTTCGCTCTAATTTTTCTCACTTTTTTGCCAAATCAGGCCTAAATTCCCCACCCTGGGGTTGACTCCAAGGGATTACACGGGTGTAATTCTCTTCTAGAGCGCGTGATTAATTAGAAATCACAGCCTATGACTTGAGGAGATTTGCGAATGCCAATCCGCCCAGAAGGAACATCTACTGGCAAGCCATCAGCCCCCACTGCTGGACCAACAATTCAACTCGCTAGCGGAGAGAACTTAGAGCTCTCCTGGCAAGAGCGCTCACTGTGCGCTCAGACTGACCCTGAAGCTTTCTTCCCTGAAAAGGGTGGATCTACCCGCGAAGCTAAGCGGGTCTGCCTCTCTTGTGAGGTTCGCCAAGAGTGCCTCGAATACGCCCTCGCTCACGATGAGCGTTTTGGCATCTGGGGCGGACTCTCTGAGCGTGAGCGTCGTCGCCTCAAGCGACGTCCTGCTTAACTCACCATTTATATCCGCACACCACGCGATAAGTTTCCTTTATGAGTACGCAACGCGTTACTGCGATTCTCGTTGTTCATGATGGAGCAACCTGGTTACCAGAGGTTGTGACTTCCCTTGCAACGCAGACACGTAGCGCAGATCGCGTCATCGCAGTCGATACCGGTTCTGTAGATGCATCAGCAAAGTTGCTAAAAGGCGCGCGCATCCCAACTATTTCTCTTGATCGCGAGATAGGTTTTGGAGAAGCCATCTCTTATGCAGTCGGACAGTTGCCGCCGACTACAGATTCACTCAATGAATGGATCTGGGTACTGCATGATGATTGCGCATTTGCTAAAGATGCACTGGAAAATCTGCTTGCTGCAGTTGCCGAACGTCCCAACGTTGCAATGGCTGGACCGAAGTTACTTGGCTGGCACGACAGAACACATCTACTTGAAGTTGGAATTAGCTTAGCTACCAATGGCGCTCGCTGGACTGGGCTAGAACAGGCAGAGTATGACCAAGGACAGCGCGATGGAGTTCACGAAGTTCTGGCAGTCAGTACAGCAGGTGCACTCATTCGGCGCGATGTTTATGAAGAGCTCGGCGGCTTCGATAAAAACTTAGAGCTCTTCCGCGATGATGTTGATTTTGGCTGGCGCACACGTGTAGCGGGTCACTCTGTGATTGTTGCAACCGATGCAGTTGGCTACCACGCGCAGGCCGCCGCCTCTGAACGTCGCACCGTCGATGTAAAGGGAGCGCTGCTTCATAGACCGTTGCTCCTTGATCGCCGAAATGCTGCTTACGTGCTCCTAGCTAATGCCAGCATGTGGGCGCTTCCCATGTTGTCGGTGCAACTTCTTGCTGGAGCGATCTTCCGTTCCATCGGTTATCTCTTTGCAAAACTTCCTGGCTATGCCAGCGATGAGTTGCTCGCAATCCTGACTCTCATTATTCGTCCTACTGAGCTACTCGCTGCACGTAGGGCTAGGAAGAAAAATAGATTTATTTCAAGTGCCGCAGTCAAACCTTTTATTCCCTCACGCTTTCAGCAGATTCGTAGCTCGGTGGCGCGCGCCATCGACGCGCTACGTGAGCGCGTCATTCCCGACCGTGAAGAAACTGTGGTTAATAGCGCCCTAGAAATTAATGAAGATGAGGATTTATTGACCCCATCGAGCCAGCGTTCTTGGCTACTTCTCTTCACTCGCCCCATCATTGCTATGGCATCAGCGCTAGCAGTCATCACCTTGTTATGGAGTCGAAATCGTTTCGGAGAAATCTCAGGTGGCGCGTTAGCGATGTCGCCAGATAACGCGCAAGATCTCTTCAAGCTTTATATTGCCAGTTGGCACGACATCGGAATGGGAAGCGGACTATCTACGCCTGTCTGGGTACCAATTGTTGGAGCGGCTTCACTGCTCACCTTTGGAAATGTGGCAGCCTTCATCTCACTCTTCTTCCTGCTGGCTCCATTTGCACTTCTCTTTTCTGCGCACCGTTATCTAAAGAGCTTCACTGCAAATAGCTGGTTGGCGGCAGGCGCTGCGCTGCTCTATGCACTTTCTCCGGTTGCTATCTCTGCAGTGAATTCAGGACGACTTGGCCTTCTGCTCTTCCTCATTGTGCTGCCATTTACCTTGCCGCTACTCAAAAACTGGGCAGAGATTCATACCTGGACGCTGCGACGTATCAGTGCGATTGCCCTACTTATCTGGATACTTTCTGCCTTTAACCCATCCGTAATTTTGGTGATTTTAGGAATTGTCGCGTACTCGGCCACCCGTGATTTCTTGGCCGCAAATAAGAATTTCAAAGATGCGCTCTTCATCCAACGCGCAATTCGTTATGCCACCCTTTTATTGGCGCCACTCTTGCTTTCCGCACCTGGATCATTTGAGTATTTTGTTCGACCAAACCTGCTCATGAGCGAAATCGGATTTACTGTTGCTGGGGGAGGACCAAATCTTGCACTCATGGGTAACCCAGGTGGCCCAGGATCCTTGCCATGGTGGTGCATCAGCCCAATCACCGTCGTGCTTATGGTTACCTATTTCTCATCGACGGCCGCTCGAAAGTTTGCAACGCCGGGTGTTGTTTTCCTGTTAAGCGGTGCACTCGTATCTGCACTGGTTATTTCAGGAAATGGATCTTCATCTACCACCAGAGCTAGCGCTGGAATTTTCCTTGCTGTAGCAACGCTCTTCGCAATTGCTGCAGCAGTGATTATGTTCGACAAGATCAAATCTCGCTTGGCGCAATCGAGCGTTAACTACCGCCACATTTCTATCGCCTTGGTGCTACTACTGACCACGGGCTACACGGCAACTTCAACATTCTGGCTTGTAACTGCTGGTTCTGATTCACCAGTAAGAACTACTCAAACAGAGATACTGCCTGCCTTCTTAGCAATTGAGAAAGGCGCTAAGACTGTAGTGATTCGTCCCTATCGACAGAAAGGCGAACAGACTCTTTCATATTACATTTCTCGTGGTCGTGAAGTCACCTTAGGCGAACCAGATATTGCACCAAGGGATACCGCAATAATTTCGCGCGCAATTGAAGGTCTAGTTGGTAACACTGGAGTGACATCGAGCAATATTCTTTCGACATATGGCATCAAGTATGTCTTCTTGAAAAATCCTGTGAGCCAAGATGTTGTCCAAACAATTGATGGTTTGGGTGGCTTTAGCAGAACATCGGCGACTGAATCTGGGATTGTCTGGAAAGTTCTTAAGGATACGGGGCGAGTTAAGTTCACCAACTATTCAGGGCGTGAGTTTGTCCTTGAATCCAAGGGCGTTCGTACATTTGTGCCAGCCCCGGGCACTATCCGTCTTGCTGAGACATACAGCGATGCATGGCAAGTTTTCCAAAATGGCTATCGCCTTGCCAAGGTTGAAGATGCAAATGGTCTACCGACATTTGAAGTAACTGAAGCTGGTGAAGTCTCTATCATTCATGATGGACGCGCCCGCCGCGCTTGGATCTCAATCTTCATCATCGCCCTCGTTACTCTTATTGTGTTAGCCCTACCTGGTGGCCGCCGTAAAGCTGAGATTTCCGATAAGGAGATCGCATGAGAAACCAGAGAGCTTTGATACTGGTAGCGGCAGTTACAGCTGTGATTTTCGTAAGTAACATCCTGAACTTCACAGTTTCCACTAGCCGATTCAATGAGTCCTATCCTGCAGTTGTCTGCCCTCCAAATACCAGCGGTTTGAGTACTGCCATTTCGCTTACCTCAACTAAGACTTTGGCACGCAAAACAGGTAGCTCATCAATGAAGTCAACCGAGGTTGGTTTTAGGCGCTATGCTGTCGCTGCGCAATCGGCAGTAATTGAATCTGGGAAAGTTACTCCTCTTGTCTGGCAAGTTCGCAAGGGCGTGTGGGCAGGTGCAATTGCATGTAGCGCACCAGCTTCATCACAGTGGTTTGTCGGTGCATCTGCCGATATCACCGCTAAAGGTTCGCTCCATATCGTCAATAGTGGACTTGGTCGAGCGCTCGTTGATGTGACAGTGTTTACTGAGAATGGTGAGTTGGCTCCGCGCAGCGTTTCAATTCGAGCCAACTCCTACACCTCGCTCTCGCTAGCATCGCTTGCTCCAGGTTCAAAGAAGATCGCTATCTACCTTCTCCCTCGCGCAGGTCGAATAAATGGCTACCTGATTGATGAACGTGGCAAGGGGCTCACATCTCTTGGCGGCGATTTGGTTAATCCAACGCAAGCGCCGACTACCAAACTGCAGATCCCTGCAATTCCACAACAAGTAGGGCGCGGCGGAACCACTCCACATACTCTGCGACTACTTGTTCCTGGCGAAGTTGATGCGCGTATCTCTGCAGAGATTAGATCTACCGATGGAACTTTTGCGCCAGTAGGAATCACCGACCGCGTCATTGCGCACAAGCAGGTCATTGAGATCCCGATGGATATCACTATGGCTGCTGGCAAGTTTGCGCTCCATATCTCCTCAGATCAGCCGATTTTGGGTTCAGTCTTTTCACCTACAAATGCGCAAGGAAAGCGTGACTTTGTATGGAGTACCGCGGCTGAGGACTTAACTGAATACACCATCGCTACAACTGGGCTCGCCCCAATCTTGGTCTTCACTGGCCGAGATGTTCGAGTTACCTTGGATCTCACCTTTACAAATGGCAAGAGTAAGCAATTCAAGATAGCGAAAGAAGATATTGCGACGTTCAAGTTGCCAGATTCAGTTCGCTCAGTAACCTTTTCAGGAATTTCGAAGGGAACCTCGGGCGCTGCACTGATTGCATCAAAGAGCGGTTATGGCTACGTGCCCCTTAACCCTGGCAGCGAACTGACCAAATCTTCAGTCCCGGCATCAAATATTCGAGTGCTCAATCCATAACTTTTCCCACTCAGACCACTAACCTATTTCACATGGTTCCACAGACTCGTCACGGTCGCGCTTGCTCTCGCGTCTCTTGCCGCACTGTTGCAACCATGACCCTTACCTACATCTATGCCGATTCAACAGCGGTACTAGGACCTCTTGCAACATTTGCTGAACCACACTCTTATGATCTTTGCGATAAGCACTCAGCTCGATTAACTGTTCCAAATGGCTGGGAAGTAATTCGCCATGTTGCAGAAACTGATGCTGCAGGACCGAGCGATGATGATTTGATGGCGATTGCAGATGCAGTGCGCGAGGCAGCTACCGCACATCTTCAACCTTCACAGTCTGGCGTTGCTCAAGTAGCACACTCCAGCGTGGGTCGACGCGGACACCTAAGGGCTGTTCCTTCCTAATTTCGCATTTCGCACTAAATCTCTTTACGATACTTATATGAGCTCTTCAATATTTAAGGCATACGATATTCGCGGGCTTGTTGATAAAGAACTCACGCCAGATTTTGCCTTTGCGACTGGAATTGCTGTCGCGCGTTTTCTTGAACAATCGCGCGAACCAGGCACGGTAGTTATTGGCGAAGATATGCGTCCATCCTCGCCGACGCTCGCCACAGCTTTCGCAGCTGGGGTTACGTCACAAGGGTTAGATGTGATTCGAATCGGTTTAGCTTCAACCGATATGTTGTATTTCGCCTCTGGAAAACTCAATCTTCCTGGAGCAATGTTTACCGCCAGCCACAACCCTGCCGAATACAACGGCATCAAGCTCTGCCTGAGCGGTGCCAGACCAATCGGCAAAGAGTCAGGGCTGCTCACGATTGAGAATTACGTCCGAGATGGCGCACCCATGGCGATGCGCAACGTAGGAGTTGAGAAGACACAAAACATGCTGGAGGAGTATGTAGATCACCTGCTCTCACTCGTTGATCTGTCTGCAATCCGCCCGCTCAAGATTGTTATCGATGCCGGAAATGGAATGGGTGGATACACCGCGCCTGCAGTGTTTCAGCGCCTGAACGCTGAAGTTATTGAGATGTACTTCGAACTCGATGGAACCTTCCCTAACCACGAAGCCAACCCCATCGAACCGGCAAACTTAGTTGATCTGCAAAAAGCAGTGAAGAAACATAAGGCAGATATTGGCCTTGCATTCGATGGCGATGCCGACCGCTGCTTCCTTGTCGATGAAAAGGGTGCGCTCGTAAATCCTTCTGCTCTGACAGCGCTGATTGCAACTCGCGAACTTGCCAAGAACCCTGGCGCATCGATCATCTACAACTTGATTTCATCCAGAGCGGTGAAAGAAGTTGTTGAAGAAAGCGGTGGCACCGCAATTCGATCTCGCGTTGGACATTCCTATATTAAGAAGCTCATGGCCGAAACAAATGCAGTCTTTGGTGGCGAGCATTCAGGACATTTCTATTTCCGCGACTTTTGGCGCGCAGATTCTGGAATGTTGGCAGCCCTTCATGCGATTGCAGCGCTCGGTGAAACAGATTCATCGCTCTCTGAATTACTGAAGACATTTAATCGTTATCACTCAAGCGGTGAAATCAATTCAACCGTTAAAGATGCTGCCTCTGCCATGAAGAAGATTGAAGAAATTTATGGAAGTGGCGATGGAGTTGAAGTCGATCACCTAGATGGCCTGACAGTCAGCCACGCCGATTGGTGGTTCAACCTACGGGCTTCAAATACCGAGCCACTCCTTAGACTCAACGTTGAGGCTTCCGCTAAGTCCCGCATGGAATCTATGCGAGATGATGTACTTAACACCATCCGCAGTAAGGGCTAAATGACGCTTTTATCTGGCGTCCACTAACCTATATACCTAGCCGACTAGCACAGTAGAGCCCTACGCCGAAGGTCAAGCGAAGAAAAACAGCCGTTTTTACTAGGGGAGATATTTTTAAATGACACCTGTTACAACTATTCCAAAGCATGACATTGCAGATGCATCACTTGCTGAAGCTGGCCGCAAGAAGATTGAATGGGCAGAACGCAACATGCCTGTACTTGCACAGATCCGCGAGCGTTTTGAAAAGTCACAGCCATTTACAGGAGTACGCATCGCAGCATGTATGCACGTCACAACAGAGACTGCAAACTTGATGCGCGTTCTTAAAGCTGGCGGCGCTGAAATCGCACTCTGTGCTTCAAATCCGCTTTCAACACAAGATGACACAGCAGCAGCGCTGGTTCACGAATACGGTATTTCAGTATTCGCTCGCAATGCCGTTGATCGCGATGGTTACTACGCGCATATCAATGCCGCCCTTGATATTAATCCGCACCAAGTCTTCGATGATGGTTGCGATCTCGTTAACACTCTTCACACCACTCGCAAGGAACTCCTTCCTAATATTGCCGGAGGTTGCGAAGAGACCACAACGGGTGTTATCCGTCTTAACCAGATGGCAAAAGATGGCGCGCTGACATTCCCAATGATCGCTGTCAATGACACCGATACAAAGCACATGTTCGACAACCGTTACGGAACAGGTCAGTCCACTCTTGATGCTGTCTTCCGTGCTACCAACTTCTTATTGGCAGGACGTATCGTCGTTGTCGCAGGATTTGGTTACTGCGGCAAGGGCGTTGCAGAACGCGCTAAGGGCATGGGCGCCGATGTCATCGTCACAGAAATTGATCCAACTAAGGCACTTGATGCGATGATGCAGGGCTTCCGCGTGATGCCAATGGTTGATGCAGCAAAGGTTGGAGATGTATTCATCACCGTAACCGGTAACCGCGATGTACTTCGCGATGAGCACTTCGCTGTCATGAAGGATGGCGCAATTCTGGCTAACTCAGGCCATTTCGATATTGAAATCGATGTTGCTTGGCTCGAGCAAAACTCAGTAAAGAAGAATGAAAAGATGCGCCATCAGACTGACGAATACGTCATGAAAGATGGTCGTCGCATTCTTCTTCTTGCAGAAGGTCGCCTTGTTAACCTAGGAGCTGCAGAAGGACACCCAGCTTCAGTCATGGATATGTCATTCTCTGATCAGGCACTTACCGCTGAATACCTTGTTAAGGAAGCTAAGAATCTTCCTGCTGGCGTTCACGAAGTTCCTACCTATATCGATAAGGAAGTTGCTTCACTCAAGCTCAAGTCAATGGGTGGACGTATCGATGTGTTAACACCAGCTCAGGATATGTACCTCAACTCTTGGGAGCACGGTTCCTAAATGGCACTGGTTATGGTCGTCGACGACGATCAAGACCTTGCAGAAATGCTCGGAATTGTCTTAACAAGTTCGGGTTTCGATGTTGATCTTGTCAGTCGAGGAGATGAGGCGCTGGAGGTATTTAGAAATAATCCTCCAGACCTCGTCTTGCTCGATGTGATGTTGCCAGGAATTGATGGCATTGAGGTCTGCAGATTGATTAGACAAGAATCTATGGTCCCAATAGTCATGCTGAGCGCAAAGGGCGAGACGCAAGATATCGTCCGCGGCCTTGAAGCTGGCGCAGATGACTACATGCAGAAGCCATTTAGAGATAAAGCCGAATTAATTGCTCGTATTCGCACACGACTGCGTCGCACTAATGCCGATGTCACAGGCCTACTGACAATTGGTGATCTCGTCATTGATGTCACAGCTCATGAAGTCCATCGTGGTTCGACTTTGATTCAACTCACTCGCCTAGAGTTCGATCTATTGGTTGCACTTGCTAAAGATCCGGGCAGAGTATTTACACGTGATGCGCTCTTGAGTGAAGTTTGGGGCTATCGCCACAGCACAGATACTCGATTGGTCAACGTTCACGTGCAGCGTCTACGTTCTAAAGTCGAACATGATCCAGAGCATCCTGAGATTGTCATGACTGTGCGCGGAGTTGGTTACAAGGCGGGCGGCCCAGCGTAAAGGGCGCACTCACCATGAGGGGTATTCGCAAGACGTTGGCGCAATCACTTGCGACCAAAGTTATTCTTTCGACAGTTCTTCTCTCATTGGGTGTCATTAGCCTTACTGGTTCAGCACTTAATTCCCGCCTATCCGATGGTATTCGTTCCGTAAGTTTAGATTCAGCGTTAACGGAGGCTCGCTTCACCTTCTTTAACGCCCAGTATCAATTGATTCTTTCGCAAGGCAAGAGCGTTGAAGAGCGCAAACAAGTGATTGCAGGTTTGGTCGTTGAAGCAACGACCCAGGATGTCAATGAAGATAGTCGCGACATCATTCTTTTAAAGTTTCCCACTGAAAAGAACGCAAGCGTTTCATATGAAATGGCCTCGGCGTTAGTTGACCCCAAATCTGTCCCTGAATCACTTCGCGAGAGGGTGAGGGCTTCTAAAGAAGCACAGTATGAATATGCCCAGAACCGTTATCTCAATTCACTCACCTCCGATGCGCTCTTTGTTGGAGAGCCCATCAAAATTCCTGGTGGGGGAATGTATGAAATGTATGTTGTCTTTACCCTCAACACTCAAGCTGAGACCCTGACGCTCATTCGAAATTCACTTATCTTTACTGGGTTCGCACTTATCTTCCTGATCGGCCTCATCACTTGGCTAGTGGTTCGACAAGTCGTGCGACCAGTTCGTGATGCAGCGCGAATCGCAACCCAATTTACCGATGGTAACTTTAGCCAGCGCATGCAGGTTGGATCGGAAGATGAGATGGCAACCCTTGCTCATTCATATAACGAGATGGCCCAATCAATCGAACAACAGATTTCGCGTTTAGAGAACTTATCCCGCGTGCAGCAGAGATTTGTATCGGATGTTTCTCATGAACTGCGTACACCGCTGACTACCTTACGTATGGCCTCTGAAGTTATCTATAACCAGCGCACCTCATTTGACCCAGTAGTCGCGCGAAGCTCCGAGCTACTTGCTGCCCAAATTGATCGCTTTGAAAGGCTACTAGAAGATCTCCTTGAAGTAAGTCGCTTTGATGCTGAAGTGGCGGTGCTTGAGCCAGTTGATTTTGATGTCGTTAACTTGGTAAAGAGATGTGTTGCGGATTTCGAGCTAGGTGAAGTCCCCACTGATTCGGGTATCCGCATCGAGCCAGAAGCAGCATCCATCCAGATTAAAGCTGATATTCGCCGCGTAGAGCGCATATTGCGCAACTTGCTCTCGAATGCGCTCGACCATGCTGATGGAAAAGAAATTGTCGTCACCATCCGCGCCACCGAGAGCGAGGTTGCAATTGGCGTCCGTGACTTTGGTCCAGGACTCAATGAATCCGCTCTCATTCGCGTCTTCGATAGATTCTGGCGCGCTGATCCTTCACGAGCACGCATTCGTGGTGGCACAGGCCTAGGGCTCTCTATCTCTCTAGAGGATGCGCGCCTACATAATGGAGAACTCGATGCATGGGGAAGACCTGGCAAAGGCGCCCACTTTGTCTTGACGCTGCCGCGCGTTGCCGGAGATCAGATTCAAGGAAGACCAATTAAGGTCACACCGTTAGATTTCCACGAGGAGAATTTCTACCTCTAAATTCTTGGCGCCAACAATGAAGAATGCGCGCCATGAGGAGTATTCGCGCACTGCAAGAAATCATCTTTCCTAGTCGATGCTTAGGATGTGGACAGCTCGGCTTAGAGATATGTTCATCCTGTCGCAAGAGCTGGCATCCACATATCTATCGCCAGTGGTCGCAACATCTTCCAACGTATCCGATTTATTCTGCAGTCACATACTCTCCCATTGCCGGCAAAGTTTTGCTCGCTGCTAAAGAGAACAATCTGGCAATCGCTGACCAGTTGATCTACAAAGCGCTCTTTCACTCATTGACATTTTCACTCAGAGAAAACGGTGGAGATTTTCTCGTATCAATACCTTCTCGTAAATCTGTTGCTCGAACACGCGGGAGGCAATTTATTTCAATTCTGGCAAGTCAACTCAGCGAAGAAACTGGGCTACCTGCATATGAAAATTTGGAACATACACGTCGGGTTCGCGACCAATCCTCACTTGATGCAAAATCAAGATTTGATAATTTAGATGGCTCTATGAAATCCCTAAATTTTCTAAGTGGAAGGGCCATTGTTATTGACGACCTCGTCACAACGGGGGCCACCCTTCAGGAAGCCGTGCGGGCGCTTCGGAATGGGGGGATTGAGGTAGCCGCTGCTGTAACTGCCTGCGTTGCAGAACCCCTACGATAAGACCCTCAATACCGGCATATGCGGAAGGTAGTTGCAATGGCTTCAATTCTTGATCGACTCATGCGAGCTGGCGAAGGCAAGATCCTTCGTGACTTGAGCAAGATCGTCGACAAGGTCAATGCTTTTGAGCCCAATATTTCATCTCTTTCAGATGAGCAATTGCGCGCCAAGACCGATGAATTCAAGTCACGCCTTACCCAAGGTCAGACTCTTGATGATTTGTTGCCTGAAGCATTCGCTGTCGTTCGCGAAGCTGCCAAGCGCACTCTCGGTCAGCGCCACTATGACGTACAGATTATGGGTGGAGCAGCGCTCCACATGGGCAATATTGCAGAAATGCGTACCGGTGAAGGAAAGACTCTTGTTGCAACCCTTCCTTCCTATCTCAACGCTCTTGCAGGTCGCGGCGTGCACGTTGTTACCGTCAATGATTATTTGGCAGAACGCGATAGCGAATGGATGGGTCGTATCCACCGCTTCCTAGGACTATCTGTTGGAGTAATTCTCAACAGCATGACTCCTGCCGAGCGCCGCGCTGCCTA
>JAIXPU010000019.1 GCA_027486075.1 Streptomycetaceae bacterium
ACCATGGTTCGCGATCCTCGTGATGTGATCGCCTCCCTGCTTACCAAGAACTGGGGCCCAACAACCCCTATGGAAGGGCTAACCTGGATTGAAAAGCGGCTGACTGATGGTCACAATGCTCTCAAAGCTGTTCCTGCGAAGCAGCAGATAACTATCGCGCTTGAGGATTTAGCTATCAATAAGCGTGAAGAGACATACCGCAAGCTTTCAAACTTTCTAAAGATCTCTGATTCGCCCGCAATGAGAAAGTTTTTCGACGAGGAACTGACTCCAGCGAATGCCACAAGTGGCCGTTGGAAGCAGGAGATTTCTAGCCCTGAATTTGATGCTGCCTATGCTCTACTGGAAAACCGATTAAGAGAGCTCGCCTAATCAAATTAAGCAGAAGGAGCGTTCTTCAGCGCTTCTTTTATCTCGTTTATCAATACATCAATATTGGTAACGCTATGTTTTATCAGATAGCGGCTACCGGCTGGCAGCTCAGCCACGCGCTTATCGAGTTGGGCGGGATCCAAAAACGCTGTGAGCAAAACGATAGCAATATTTGGCTGAATTTTTCGAAGTTGGTTCGCTAAATCTATGCCGTTTGGACCCTTGCCTAAGTTGTAATCCAAAACTGCAACCTCAGGACGATGGCTCCTGGCGTATTCGATGGCTTCCTTGACTGATGCGGTGTCATAAACAATGTTGAGCCCCTTGCCTTCAAGGGCAGATTTAACGGTCGAACGAGTAAATTCGTCATCCTCGACCATCATCACTGATTGCTTAATTTTCGCTCCCATAGTTAAGACTCAAGAGACATTTCTAGAGTAAAAACTGTTGTCGAGTCTACTCTTTCGATATTCCATCTTCCATCTGATGCTAAATTAAAAATTCTTGTTCCAAGGCCGTAACGGCTATTGGTATCAACTGGTGCAACAGAAGAGTCGTCTACCGCCTTTATGCGAACGCTTTTGTCACCCGAACTTGTCACCCGTAAGGACAGCGTCTGGGCTTTGCCATGTCTCATTGAGTTTGAGACTAACTCTTCGATGACTTCCCCCAATTCACGTACTCGAGGATTTGTGATCGATTCTAACTCTGCATCAATGTGGAGATCTACGTCAAGTAACCCAATCCATGGGTCTAGGCGCGAAGAGACCTCAGCCTTGAGGCTCATGGAGTCATGTTCAAATTCAGCATCAGGATTCTTTAACAGTTCGAGCAGCGAATCTACTGTGCCATTGAATACTTGAGAATTACCTACATTAGTCGAGGTTTCTAATTTGAGAGCGGTTGCAGCCAGGCGAGTAAGAATCTTTCCATGAATGAACACTGCCCAGCGATGAGATAAGGCATGTGAAAACTCGTCACTGACCACTTTATCAACTGCATCTTGTAGCGCCGAACTTGCCTTCAGTTGGTCACTGCGAATGAGTTCTAACGAATGGGGATGCAGTACTTGAATAATCTTCATGAAGATGTAGTAGGACAAAGGTAAAGTGAAAAATACTATAAAGAAAGGATATTTTGTTTCTGGGTCAGAGTAAATCGCCTGACCAATTACGTGGAATATTCCTGGAATAAAGCCAGTCAAGCAAATCAAGAATGAGGAATTTTTCAAGGCGCTTGGTGAGCCACTCTCAAGAGTTTTAGAAATGAACTTAGATGCGATGATAATCGCCATTGAAACTAAGGGGAAGGTGATGAGCGCTTCGATCAGTGGGGAGTAATTTAAATACGACGGCGCGATCAATGCAATCATAACTATCGAGTAAGTACTCCAATGCAGCGGTGCTTTTTTCGCCGTAGTTGCGTAAAGGATTTTGAATTGCGTAATCAAGAGTTTGACTGAGTTTATATTCTGGTGGAAAACACTCGAGTTGTGATGTTCTGACCCAAAAGTTTCTAGGCTCATTGATAGCTGGCGAAGATCATCACCTAGAAGTGCTGGTTGAATATCTTTGTTCTTAGTCACAAAATCATCTGTCGTATTTTTGATCTTAGAGATTGATTTACTTATAGCCTCGCAAGCGGTGAGCAATTCGCCCCTAATTCTTTGCTGGATCTCTTTCTGTGCTTCTTTAAATTCATCAGAAGTTCGACTTTTCAATCTCGTGCCGATAATCAGTCGCTGCTCGTATTGCCTAAACTGCTCAAAGATTTGGGTGCGCTTACTTCCAATGATGATGAAGGCCGGAAACCAGAAGCAACCCTGCAGCAACACAATCCCAATGCGGCGGTAGCTATCCACTAGTTCGACATCAAATGCAGGCCCCATGTATCTATGTATAAGGTCACCCACTGCGATCACTAACGTTCCAGTAATTGCAATTGTTTGGTAATTCAACTCAGTCTTCTTGAGACGGATATAGATGCGGGAAATCAAAGCTGCTAGCGCTAACATCAACAAGGTGTGTAGCGCACGGAGTAGAACTAATTTTTGAAGACTGTCATAAGAGTCTTTTGTGAGCTGGGTCGTGAATACTGAAAACTCGATGAGAATGATTCCAAAGGGGACTAAAGAGAAATCAATCGGGTGCTTCGTGCTGGACCTCAGATTTGGAAGGATTGCTTTCATATCTATTTGACTGCCACTTTGCCTTGATGCCACATGCGCACTGCGACGACTCGGGGATTAACGCTGGGATCCCCATTTACTCCAAGCGCTGCGAATGTACGCTGAATCAGCGCTTCAGCCGCACGTAGAGTTATTCCACGAGCTTCAGCGATAGAGGCGTTGGAGAGCCCATCAGCAATCATGCGCAGGATTTCTGCTTGGCTCGCTGTAATTGTGATCTTTTCATCGCTTGCAATGAATGAATTTTGGAAGTTGCCAGTCTTGCTGATTGATTCCTCGAGAGCAGAAACGAGGTTCTGCATCGACTGAAGTTGAGACTTAACAATGTAGACGGTTGGATCTGGGATGCGAGAGGCATCATTGATGGCAAGCTCAGGAGATGCATGAGCGGTCATGATGACCATCCCAGTCCATGGTCGCTCTTTAAAGACTTTGGTCAGCAGATCCGCGCCATCTGGGCCATGCCCAAGGTCGAGGTCAGTCAGGACCACGTGGGGATCAAAGTCATCGATGCATTTGATCGCCTCAGCAACTGAGCGAACAGGATTTACGCTTATTCCTGAAGCGGTGAGCATTTCCCCGACCATGGTGCGAGTGAAGTCTTCGTCCTCAACGAGAAGAACTCGAATGGATTTTGGGCTCGAGCTCATTCATGAAGGGTATCAAGGTAGACCAATCTAAAGTCCAGTCTGTTCGGGTAATACACGGCCGAAAAGAACAATTCTCTGCATCATCATTACCCTTGCCAACATGGCGAGAAATCCGGAATCGACGATCAAGAAGGCAATCGTCGCCCTCCTAATTCTCTGCGTCTTTATCGTGACACCACGCTCGCTAGCGGAAGATTTACTCAGCCCCATCATCGGAACTGTTGATGAGCCGGTTGAGACCCAGACTCCCGAACCCACTGAATCGCCTTCTCCCGAACCCACTGAATTGCCTTCTCCCGAACCCACCTCTTCTCCAACAACTGCCCCAACGCTGGCGCCCACTGTCCCCGCATCTGCGAAGGCTTCACCGGTTGCCAGTATCGATTCACCGACAGCAATGGCGACTCCGCCTCCCTTGCCACCGCATGCAATAAAAGACCAACTGATGCGCATCGCTGCACCTTCTACCGTTTCGACAGATCCGCGCGCTCGTTCGGTCTTTCTTCCGCGCCTTCAAGTAAGTGGAGTCGACACTCTGCTCGTCTGCGGCTACTCCAATGCGACCTCGGTCAGCTTCACCTCAACTGTGCCTGGGGTCGAATCAGTTGGTTCCGGTTCTTCAATCTTCCGAGTTTCAGGGCCAGCCCATTTAGTGATGGCATCTCTCAATAGCGAAATGGGCGCTCGCGTTGTTTCAACGACAAAAGCCATTCCAGGTTCAATCGTTTCACTTTCATTTGTGGCACTCTCTAAGCCATCAACCAATGAAGCGCTTTGCAATGATGGAAGTCCGAGTAATAACCGAACGATTTCCTTTCGCGCACTCAACATAGACTTAAACATGATCAAGGACGGTGTTAGGCTCAAATAAGGAATAAATCCACCTCTGGATTTTCGTTATTGAAGGGCGCAACCCATGTTGGATTCACCTCTCAGCGGCAGTGTTACACAGCGCCGCCGCGCAGGTTCCAACACCCGCAAGAAGGTAATTCTCGGAGTTGCAGCAGTCTCTGTAGTCCCGTTCCTGCTCTCCACCTTTGCAGCCAGCGTGACTATTGGCTCAGGTGCACTTGAATTCGGACAAGGCTCGCAGCAAGCAGTTGCTTGCGATCAAAATGTATTTATCGCTCTTGGTCAAGAATGGCATGCCAGCCCAACTTCAGATGACAGCTCCAATGGATTTTTCAGAGTTCGTACCGCAACAATTTCAAATATCAATCTTGAAGCCTGCGGAGGGCGCAAACTACGCATGCGCATGATTGATGGATCTAGCGCAGAACTCATCATCGGCAATACCCCTGATGCAAAGGTTCTCCAAGTTGTACTTCCAGCAACATCACCAACGTCAAATATCACTGACTCAGCGTCTCTTGCCCTTACCTATCTCACAGGCGAAGGCCAGCCAATTACAGGCACTTTAGCCGCTAGCGCCAACCTCAATGTATCTGGCATATCTGTCTATGACGGATCGCCACTTAGCCCCACGAATGCGGATGTCATGTTCTATCTCGATCCATCAGCTTCTCAAGTCAACATCAACGGTGAACTCGTGCGTCGCGCAACTGTTGAAACAGTTAACAACCCTCAATAGTTCACGTACATGAATCGTGAACCACGAGGTCGCGCGTTACGCGCATTAACGGGCGCTGTAATAATCCTTACAGCGAGTCTTGGCAGTGTTTTAGCTGCAAATATTGCGATTGGAAATTCAGGTAACACAACCGAATTTGGCCAAGGAGAGTTCACCCTTAAGGCTTGCGACTCTTGGATTCAACTGGGTCTTGTGAGTGGTGCTACAGGTCAAAATGGAGCCCCTAGTGGCCTCTCAGCCCTCACGGGGATAACAATCCAGGGGCTGGATGCGAGCCAATGTAGATCTACACAATTCACGATTAAGGCCATTGATGAGGATTTAGACACACTGCCGCTGTACCGCACCGACGGAAGATCCTCGCTGTGCAGTTCTTCTCCTTGCACAATTGGAGTCAATGCCGAATCAGATTTAGTCGTCCAGGTGAGTGCTTCTGGAGCCGTTGCTTTGAGCGGATCTAGTTCCTCTCGATCCTTGAGCTTTGATGACGAAACAGGGATTTACAGAATTTCATTTACTAGAGCAGGCCAATTAGCCCGTGATATCTCAAATCTGACCATTCAAAGTGCCTCTCTCTAGCCTTCGGGTATTACACGTTTTTCATCACCCTGTGGGTGACTTAATTGAGGCTCACTGCTTGACTTCACTTATCAGAAACCAGAGAGGTTTCTAGGCACGACCTAAGGAGTAACCATGGAGTTATTACGTTTTGATGATGCGGGAAGTAATTCACCGCGACGTAAGAAATCATCAAGGGGAATGCTTGCTGTAGGTCTTGTCGCAACTCTCTTCGGTATCAGCTCTGCATTCGCAACAACCACAGTTTCAATCAATTCTAACGAAGGTGTTTCCCTCGGACAGGGAGTTACTTTGGCCGCTGCTTGTGATAACGCAGTTGGTATTACACCGATTACTGAGATGAGGGTGATAGCCGGTGAGACCCCGTCGCCAACGTTCTTTCTGGAAAAGCTAAAGATCAGCGATATAAATCCTAAGTTAAGAGATACGGGCTCTACGCCGGCTGTGAATGGATGCGGGGGTCAGACTTTTGATGTTCAAATTTTTAACACCGCACCTACTCCTACGGCCTATAGCTGCGCAGATTTACAACCCAACGGCGCGCCCGAGGGAACTATACAAGCCATTGAGGTGCGCGAGGGCGTCGATCCAGCTTATACAGGAATCACTTGTACAGATAGCACTATAAGTTTTCCAATAAATGTTCAAACAAGTGGAGATAGCCGTTATGACATTCTATTTGACGATGCTCCCTCAGCAATTAGCTACGTAACCCTAGTTACACGTGAGTCTTAAGTCGAGAACCCAGGAGAAGAGAAGAGAATGTCAATCCTTAATCTAAACACACCACAAGGGCGCGGTCCCGTGGGGAAGAAATCCATGAAGCTTTGGATGGGCGTTGGACTTCTAGCAGCAGTACTTGGCTTTGGTTCTACTCTCGCGGCATCGATCACTCTCAACCAACCAGGTGGTACAACTGAATTTGGTCAAGGCGTAACACAAACTGTTTATTGCGGTGGAGACCAGAGTGTCACAATTACGCCAATTTCTTCATACCGGAACACTGTGGTGGGGGAAGGTACTCCAGCTGTAGCGGTAGGTACCTTTGACGCCAGATTTGTAAATAGCAGTGGTAGCAGTTCTAATGACGTTTCAGTATCTAACTTACTAACGAAAACTACTATTGCAGTGGGCTCTAGCTCTTCGACAGTCATTCCAAGGTTTAACTCGACTGGTGCATCTGCAAAAACGGGCTGGTGGATTTCAAGCCCCACTAGTAGTTCGGCTATCAGTCCACAACCGAATCTTGCGACGGTTGCCGCGTCTCCGAGTTCTTACTACTTTGCACAAGAGACTAGTTCTGGCTCAGGAAAATACCGTAAGGCGAGTTCCAGCTCTGATGAGAGTGATCGTTGGGATGATTCAAAAGTGATTTTTCGTAATGCGACAGCTGCAGTTGATGGGCCAGTTACCCCTGCTAGTTTTCAATTTGGTGGCGTCGTGATTACTGATATTCCACTTGATTGTGAAGGCGTTGATTTTGTCGTTAGTTCGTATGGTGAAACAGGTACTGCGCAAACTTTGATTTCTGGCGGTGGAGTGAACGTTAAAGAAATCGCCGCCCTCTGGAGCGGAGGCACAGGCGCTGTGACTGTGAGTAGAGATAGAACTGTTCCTGTCGACACTTCTTTAGTAACTGGCGAGCAGACAAGCTCTTCTCTTAAGTTTGTATTTGATACAGAAAATGGCACATCGCTTGCTGCAACAAGTCTCTATAAAATCATTGTAGAAACCCAAGAAGACGTTCTCTCTGATAGCTAATTCTCTTCCTTTTAATCCGACTTTAGGAAGGAGTGGCCCCTCTGATGACTAGACAACACATTCTTGACGGTGCAAATGAGAGCCAGATTTGGCTTGAAGGATCACCGCTAGAAGCTGACTCCAATATTCTCGTGACGGTGACGTCTGCTCATGGCGAGCAGTCTGCCTACATCTCGAGTCGTGGTGTCGTTGAGGTGAAGGCAGGTCAGCTAGTTGATCCTGCTCCAGAAGTTCAGTCGGAAGCTTCGAAGCGAAAGCATGTAGGTCTCCAGAGAGTGATGACGATTTCTGGGTATTCGGTTGCGATTGTTCTCTTGATGTTTTCGGCGCTCTCCTTTGGGGGAGTAGTGAAGGCACGCATAGTTCTCACTGGATCTATGGAACCTGCGATTAGCACTGGTGACATCATTGTTACTACTCCCATCACGCGCAAAGAGCCTCAGGTTGGCGATGTTGTTGCCTATCAAGCAAAGCGATTTAATGGCGAGAATGTTGCAGTCTTTTCTCACAGAATCATTAGCGGTGATATTCAAAGTGGCTTTGTTGTTAAGGGAGATGCGAATAAGTCACCGGATAGCCAGAAGCCAGCGGCTCCCGACATCTTGGGCGTTGTCATCTTTGTGATTCCATTCTTGGGCAATATTTTGACCCCGAAGGCTCTCTTCTTATTGGTGCCATGCATCTTCGGGCTGTGGCTTATCTTGGATGCGATGAAGAGCGTTGAATAAGTTACTAGCAACCCTCGTGGCGGGAATAGCTCTTCTTCTGAGCGCTCCTGTGGCGAGTGCTGCCGATATTCCGGTGCTTACCTGGGAAAAAGGTAAAGAGCACAATATTGTCCTGGGTGGCAACGGAATAGTGAATAACTGGAAGATTCAACTTGAGTCACTTGATAATTCACCACTAGTTTTTAAGAAGAGCCGTGTTGATGATCGAGGTTTTGTGGTCTATTCGGTCAATATCCCAGATTCATTCCCCTCCGGAATCTTTAACGTAGTGACAACTAACGCTCAAGAAGAGGGCAAAGTTGTTGCTGGTGTTCGCATTGTGGAGATGTCTGATTACAACTTGATTCAGATTCCAACGAAGCTTTTTATAATTCTCTTTACCTTGATTATCTTGATATCAACTTTATCTATGTTGCGCATGCAAAAGTACGAGAAGATTGAGTACCTTCGTGCAAAGTTGGCACAAGCGCCACGGGGTCCTGCAGGGTTTCTCTATCGATTCCGAGATTCATCCATTGAAGAGATTCATCGGTCAATATTTAAGTTTCAACTTATTCGAGAGGGCGAGCTACTTCATAAATTCTCACCAACTGCATGGGCTGTCGTGCCGTGGGTTGCGTTGGGCTTAGGAGCGCTAGTCAGTGCGAACGAGCGGCTGATTCAAGGCGTGCAACTCACACCCGTCCTGATTTATGCAGGAATAGCGGTTATTGGGCTGCTGGATCCATTCTCAGGATTTATGGCGGGCGTGGGGTTTGCTGTAGTTCATTGTCTGACCGGTGATGTCTCCAGCGTTCGTGGAGTGATGTCATTGGTGGCAATTGCCGCAGGCTGGTTTGCGCCGGGGTTGATCTCATCACTGTATTCGGATGTGCTGAATAAAGATTCCTATCCGATGATTATCAAGAGATTTCTACCTGATGTTCTTGCTAGCGCAATCGGAGGATTAGTTTTCTTTAGCGCTCAGCTGCTTACTAACAGCTTTGCAGATCACCCAGTCCCAATCACAGCCAGTGGTTATCTATTGCCCGCTCTTTTTTCTTGCCTAGTTTTCGCCCGAATTCAGGGGGAGAAATGGCTCAATAAAGATCTTCACCAGACTGGCAAGAATTATCAAGTCAGAGTCCTGGTACTTCCTCGAGTTGTTTCTCCGCGAACAATTGTTTTTGCAGCGGCTTACTTTGCAGCAGCAATCTATGTATGGACAGAGTCATGGGATTTTGCTCTCAAGACTGCAGCAATTCTTGTTGTGCCAATGCTTCTGCTCATGGTGCGATTTGAAAATCCTGTCATTCCAGTACTAAGGAAACTTCAGCGTCATATATTTGTTGAAGTCACCATAATTCTTGCACTGGCCTATCTGGTCTTTAACTACATTCAATCTCTTCCGATAGAAGTGACACAAAAGGGAAGAATGTTCGTAAGCTACACAGCGGTGCTGCTCCTGATACATGGTTTCTATAGCTCGATCTTTGACTCCTCACATAGAGAGAAAGAAAGTCGTGAAATGGAGCTGGCCGCATGAAAAAAATGGTCTTCTTCCTTCTGCTTCTCGCCTTCTCGCGTATTGGAGTTGCGATGGGCATGGGAACCACTCCTGTCGGAATCGGTAACTTTTTCTTAGGATCCCCTTCAATTACTGAATCAAATTTGAATCAAGTACTTGGTTTGCTCGTTGGACCTGCTGGTTCACCTGGCCCTGCAGGAGTATCGGGTGCAAATGGAAGAGATGGGTTAAATGGTCTCGCTGGTATTCCTGGAATCAACGGTGTAAATGGAGTTGATGGTGCGCCAGGTGCACCTGGTTCGGCAGGATTACAGGGCGTCGCCGGTCCCGCAGGAACTCCTGGAACGCCAGGTACACCAGGAACACCGGGCGCTCAGGGAGTTGCCGGACCTGCAGGTCCTGCAGGTGCTCCAGGTACTGGCGGAGGCGGTGGATTTGTAGGTGTTGGTGGTGGAAACGTTTCAGTGGGAACGTGTGATGACAGCGTCAATGTCAGAGTTACGCAATCTTTTCAAACTAATAAGTTTGATTGGGCATCAACGGTGGTCTCAAATATCGCTGGAAAAATCGGCGCGAGCAACGGTTGCGCTGGTCAAGATGCAACGATGTATGTGACCGCAGCAGGCGCTTCTTCCTCATGCACGATCACTCTAGACCCGGATCTGACCGGACCTAGTAACACAATTACCTTTAACACCACAAACTGTCCCACACTACGTGGTGTAGATATGAGAATTTTAAACTCCAACATCGGTTTGGAATTTTCAGAAAATGGGGTGAGCTAAGATGGCGAAGAAGAACGAAGAATCGAAAGAGGCGAAAGTTTCTTCTATTCCTATCCCAACATCGGATAACCCCATGGTGATTGATTTACCTGACGGCCAGAAGATCGTTCTGGGCAAACTCAGCCCTGGATCTGTCATTGAAGTCGCGACATGGCGCGGGACTGGGCGTCCAGATTCCCGCACAAATCGCTTCATGCTGGGTGTCTCGGATTCATCGACCCCGGCAGCACCAAGTGCATCTACTCAGTCTTCAACACCTGCTAAAGGTAAGTTCGCACTCCCATGGAAGAGAGAGAAAATGAGTAAGACAGAGCAAGCCCAAGAGTCAACAAGCATCATCTCTCGTTTTGTGGGCGGAACAGTCGCTTCATTTTCTAAGGCCCTCAAGCGCACAAAAGATTTGACCCCTGTCGAGACCACAACCGATCTTGAGATTAATGCGTGGCTTGAGAACTTGTCCAGAGAAGTGAAGGAAGAGGCGAAGACCCCAGCTCCTCGCAAAGCAGCAGTTAAGAAAGCACCTGCAAAGAAGAAGGCCACGACCGCGACGAAAAAGAAGAGTAAGTAAGGCTCTTCTCCCCAATAAGGAGCCACCGGCACCTATCCTTTTAACCATGAATTCATCTGTAAAAAAAATTACTGCCGGCGTTGTAGTCGTCTTTGTAATTCTCTTCGCACTTGGATTCCGAGTCGGACACCCACAAGATGGGTTGAAGAATGCACTCGGTTCAGCAAAATCGGGCCTCGTTGTGTATAAGAACAAGCCAAGTTTCACCGTTGGTTCAAAAGTGCTAGTCAATCTCGATGCTCCAGCGCCAAGCCCTCTACTTGCGTTTGTTATGGGCAACAACGCAGATACGGTTGAAATTCAAGCTGGCACCAACGTTCAAAGTGTGAAAAGTGATCAGATTTACGGAACGCTGATTGCGGTGATTCCGTTCTTGGGGTCAATCCTGAGCGTTGTGGGCTTGTAGCTACTTCTTAATCTTCGATACGAAAGTTAGTCGCAGAGCAATTTCTCCGGGTTTCAGATTTGGATCTGCTCCCGCGGTTACCGATGCACTTCTAAAGAGTCCAGTCTGTTCTTGGCTCAAGTTAAAGCTATACAAAAGTGCGCGATTGCGACCTTCATCGACAGTCTCGGTCTTTGAGTTATACCCACCTAGTATCTGGGCAAAGATGATCTCGGCATCATTATCAAGACCTTCACGCTTCTTAAATGAGTCAATGTCTTTTTCTAGCGCCACCGCATCAAACTTGTCGTAAATCAGAGAAATTCCACGATTGAAGTTAAAGGCCTTATCCACTTGCTTATATGTTGCCTTCACAAGAGATTTACTGATGAAGTTATCAATGGGAACAAATGAGATTGTGGCCAGGAAGATGACCATGAGCCCAAGCAATAAGTCTGCATACATCCAGCCTGCCAGCAGGGTGGCATCTTCTGATTCAAAGCTTTCGCGTCGACGGCGCATTAATTGACTTCTCGGTTGGACAACTTGGTTCTGATGTTTTTGATTTCAGAGAGCAAATCGCGATTATTTGGCATGAGCTTGACGGTCTTATTCAACTCTTTGCTTGTTTTATCCAGAGATTCAGTTGAGTTCAGTATCTCCCTAATTGCGCGAGCAAGTGATTGATTTACGGTCACATTGGTCACGCGCTGTTGGTCAAAGAGATAGGTAGAGATAGCAAGAGCCATCTGAATACGCTCATCATCGGCATCCTGCATCGCCTTGCTCTTGAAGTTTCTCAGGGATCTATCTAAGAAGGTGATGATGATTGTCAGCGCAATAATCACGAGAATGATTTGAAAGTCGAAGATTGCTACGCTGCTAAGCGACCATTTCTCGCTCAGAACTCCGTAGCCGTTCTCCCAAAAGTCCAGGAAGTTAACTACCGTCAAAGAATTATCGGCTGTGTATGTAGCGAAGGCGCTAGTGGCCTTGCCTATTGCGTACCAAGTTAGCGCTACTGGAAGAAATACCAAAGCATTTCTTACTACAGTCATGATCAATGAGAAGAGATGTAACTTTTTATGTGTATCAATCTCAGCATGAGGCAGGTATTCAAGTGGATCTAGAGAGGCCCACATAGGCAGGTTCTTTCGGCTAGCTACCGCTTTGGTGAGCCCTGACACGTACGAGTCTTTCTGGACGTTATAGAGCGTGGACCAACTGTTGAGAGAGTTGACCAGAAGTATGTGAGGGGGAGTCGTTTTCTCTCTAACCATCCCTCAAGGATAGATATGTATGCGAAAGTTGATTTTTTAGATAGTCGGTTATTACTCATAAATAAAGGACGAAGAAGTGATGAGAAACTTCTAAGTGGGTTGTGAGGGACTCGAACCCCCGACCCAGGCATTAAGAGTGCCTTGCTCTACCAACTGAGCTAACAACCCATTCAAACGTCGAAACGCCTAAATGCAGAGCAGACCCTACCAGCGCCGCGCTCCTTGTTTAACCACGTTTCTGCCGCCAAGATAGCCAGATGTCTCGCTGGGAAATACGGATAGCCGCAGTCGTTGTAGCCCTTCTTCTTGGGGCTACCCCTAATTCGGCATCGGGTGTGGAGCAAGAACCAGGAATGGCTACAGCGGTACTTGAGACTTTAGCTGTGAAGGGACGGGCTCCGAAGACTGGATATACACGCGCTCAATTTGGGCCTGCGTGGGCCGATGTAGATCGCAATGGTTGCGATACGCGTAACGATATTTTGAAGCGAGATCTGTCAGCAATTACCTATCGCGCCAAGACTCGGAACTGCGTTGTTGAATCAGGAACGCTCGTTGATCGATATTCAGGCGAGACGATTAACTTTGTTAAGGGAAATATCTCCAGCATGGAAGTTCAGATAGACCATGTGGTGGCGCTATCTAACGCCTGGCAGACGGGTGCATTTAAGTTAACTGCGGATCAACGCAGAGCGCTCTCCAATGACCCCTTGAATCTCTTTGCCGTCAAGGGGCGGTTGAATTCACAGAAAGGC
>JAIXPU010000067.1 GCA_027486075.1 Streptomycetaceae bacterium
ATCAAATTATTTCGTCTGGCATCCATCGCGCCTGCTTGTCTGGCGCGTTCAGCTTTAGCCAATACAAAGGCGGAATAGCCACCGTCATACTCTTCAACTTTTCCGAGTACAACTTCCCAGGTGCGAGCTGTGACTGCATCCAAAAACCAACGATCGTGCGTAACAACTAAGACTGCTAAATCTTTGCGAGCGTTAAGGTGGTCGGCCAACCAAGCAACACCTTCGACATCAAGGTGATTTGTTGGTTCATCGAGAAGGATCAGATCCAAATCATCAATAAGTAATTTCGCTAGACCGACTCGGCGTTTTTCTCCACCAGAGAGAGATGCGAATGTTCTTTCAAAGAGATGATCATCAAAGCCACCAAAGAGACCGGTGAAGATTTCGCGGATACGTGCATCACTGGCCCATTCATGTTTCTCGCGATTTCCAATGACAACATCCCCAACAGTTGCATCTTTGGAAGCAGTATCTACTTGAGAGAGAATTCCAATACGCGAACTATTGGATTTTGTCACTCGTCCTACATCAGGGTCTTCAACTCCTGCAATGATCTTCATCAAAGTGCTCTTGCCAGAGCCGTTTCGGCCCACAATTCCGATGCGATCGCCCTCTGAAACACCTAGAGAAACTTGATCCAATAATGGGCGAATATCAAAGGCTTTAGAGACCTCTTCGATATTCACAACGTTGCGCGCCACGGTAGGAGAGCGTACCTTTGAACTATGAAGGTCACTGACCGCGAATACGCGCTAGAGCTAGATCAGAACGATCCTTTGGCGGGATATAGAAGTAAATTTGTAATCACCGACCCCAATCTCTGCTACCTCGATGGCAATTCATTGGGTCGTCTCCCCCATGCAACCGTCAAGGCTGTGAGTGATTTCCTTTCGCAGGAATGGGGCAATGAGGTTGTCACTGGATGGTCTCACTGGATTGATGAGGCGCAGGTTGCTGGCGATTTATTGGGGCGTGCGGTCTTAGGCGCTGGTCCCGGACAAGTTCTGGTCTGCGACACAACATCGGTAAATTTCTATCAGCTCTGTGTAGCTGCCATCAAAGCGCGCCCAGGGCGCAAGACAGTTATTACCGATGCTGCCAACTTTCCAACAGATAGATACATTCTTAAGGGAATTGCAGAGCAATTTGGACTGAAGTTAATCATCATCGATAACGAAGATCCTGCAATTGCAGAAAATGAATTGATTACGGCAGAGCTGCTTGAGAAGTACATGTCTGAAGATGTCGCGATGGTTACCTTTGAAGTTATCCAATACCGCTCTGGTGCAAGAACAGATATTCAATCAGTAACTGACTTAGCGCGTTCTTACGGCGCCCTAGTTGTATGGGATGCCAGCCATGCAGCCGGTGCAATTGAGATGAACTTTGATGCCTGTGGTGTGGATCTGGCAGTTGGTTGCACCTACAAGTACGGTAACTCAGGCCCCGGTTCACCTGCCTGGCTCTATGTAAATAAGAAGATTCAGAGAGAGCTACAGGTCCCAATTCTTGGTTGGTTCGGAAATGAAAATCAGTTCGGTATGGGCCCTGACTTTGAGAAGGCAGAAGGCATCCGTGGTTTCCAGATTGCTAGCCCATCAATTATTGGAATTCGCGGAGTACAGGTTGCCTTCGCCATGATTGAAGAAGCAGGCATCGATGTCATAGCTAGTAAAGCTGCAATTGGTACTCAGATGATGATTGATCTCTATGACGAATGGTTAGCCCCACTTGGCTACACGCTCTTAACTTCACGAAATCCTAAAGAGCGTGGTGGGCATATCTCAATTGGCCATCCAGATGCCGCGCGCATCTGTGTAGCGCTTCGTAAATTTGCCAACGTAATTCCTGATTACCGCACTCCCAACGCGATTCGCTTAGCGATTGCGCCTCTGCCAACCTCATATGTTGAAGTCTGGGATGGCTTCCAACGAATTCGCGACCTTACACAGACTCGTCAATATGAAAAGGTAGAGGGATCGGATTCCCGAGTCACATGAGCGAAAACTTTGATTCAGCCCTCACCTACACCTCTTACCTTGCAGTTGATGAGCTACTCAAGCTGCAGAAGCCGCTTTCAGATGGCCCTGAACATGATGAGATGCTCTTCATCATCATTCACCAGACCTACGAACTCTGGTTTAAGCAGTTAATTCACGAGTTCACACAAGCTCAGCGCGCACTTGAATCAGGCGATACTCACTATGCGCTCTCGATACTCGGACGTATTCGCACCATCATGAAGGTCTGCGTAGCGCAGGTAGATATCCTCGAAACAATGACGCCGCTGCAATTTAACGCCTTCCGCGGATATCTCGCATCATCGAGTGGCTTCCAATCAGCGCAATTTAGAAAGGTAGAAGCCATTCTTGGACGTCGCGATAGCCGTATGGCAGGCCACCTACCGCCTGATGTGCAGAGCGAGATAGCTGCAATCACTTCACAGAATTCAATTTGGGATTCATTCCTGGAATACCTGGGCAAGCGAGGACATGTACTGCCTGCCGAAGTTATCAACCGAGATAAATCAATTGCATACGTTTCTAGCGCACAAGTACAAGATGTGCTCTTAACAGTTCATAAGACTGATCCAGAGAGCGCCATGGTGTCAGAGCGTTTAGTAGATATCGATGAAGGTATTCAAGAGTGGCGCTATCGCCATGTAAAGATGGTTGAACGCACTATTGGACACAAGATGGGAACTGGTGGTTCAAGTGGTGTTGATTATCTTGCCAGCACCTTGTTCAACCCTGTCTTTAAAGATCTCTGGGAGATCCGCTCAAGGTTCTAACCCTGCTTCTTGGTGTTGATTACTTTCTTCTGGCGGATGTAAGCAGCTTCCGCAATCGCTTCACGTCGCTTGCGATAGTTATCGGATGCCCCAGTAATCATATGTTCAAAGCGATGTTCGCCCTTAATCAGTGGATGTAGCTCATGCGCAGTTGTCTGCGATCCCCAAATTGGCGCATCCTGAATTACTTCTTGCGTCACGATATGGGGATTGATAAATCTGTAAACCAACGCCAAGCGGCGAAGGGCTAAATAAGCAACATGTCGCATGCCGCGATTGACGTGATCTTGTACGCGTAGTTGGTAGTAACGAATTGTTGATGGGCGAATCACTTCATCTTTCACAGCTAAATCAAAGAGAATACGTGCGATTTCAGCGCCCCCTGTAGGTTCAGGAAGTTCTGCACATTTACGTGAGAGTCGCTCAAGTGTTTTTGGGTCTTGTAACTTGCGAACCGTTGCGGTGATATCTGCTAAATCTGCTTGGTTGGCACGGAGCGCAAAGCCCATGTCATGGCTCCACTGTGCGCGAGCTTCTTGGTCATCTGTACCGCGAATATTTGAAACGAAGACAGTCGGAATTGCGGCCGGCAAGAGTTCGTGAGCTCCGTTGTATCCGGTGGCGCAGACGCTGGCGTCAAAGGCATGGAGAACTTCAGCGAGCGGGAAGTGGCGCTTGATGCGGATATCGAGCCCAGCAGGAGCCAATGAGTTGCCGTTCTTATCAAGGGGTTGCTTGGTCAAGATGACTTGCAGATCCTTCCAACCAAGTAGGCCCGAGAGCGCAGCGGTCATCTTCTCGTTGACATCGCTATCGCCTGTGCCGAGTTGAACCAGAACAGCAGGCTTATCAAGGTCGAGCCCCAGCACCTTGCGGGCTTCATTACGGCTTAGTGCGTGCTCTCTCTGAAAGAGTGAGACCGCTGAAGTAAGTCGCGCATCTTTACGTTCTGCAGTTGGGCCAAAGTCATAGGCGCGCGCGAAGTCGCCTGGTTCGATAATCAGGTCCATCATCTTTGATTGCAGACCAAGTACAAATCGCTGTGGCTTCTTCTGCCATAAACCACGACGGACCCACACTAATGAAAGTTTTGGATGTGAAAATTTTGCTGCGATAACACCTGGATATGGAACAACGCCATCAAAGGAGAGAACTTGGGCATTTGTTTCATCAACAAGTGCAAGTAATCTATCGCGCAAGTAAACATCCCAATTTTCGCGAGTCATCCACATGCGATCGCGACCTGGAATATATTCACAACGAATACCTAAGTGGTCAGGAATTTCTGCAATTCCACCGGCCATAGAAACAATAATTGGATTGGCATACTCTTTTAACGCAGTTGCGATAGCTGTTGCGCGGACAAGGTGCCCCATTCCTACGCCATTGCTGGTCGCAAGAATTATTGTTGGTTTTTCCATAAGGCTCAAAGGCTATCAACGTTTTATGCGTAAACCACGCGGGAAAAACCTATCTCTTGCAAACTTTTTTACTATCGGAGATACTTGGGGGGCGTTAACTCGCAAACAACAAAGGAGAGTACTTCTCAAACCGTTTCTAAATCAGAAACATTTGCCGTACAGCTTTACAATGAACACAAAAACCGCGATCCAATCGCAACACGCAGCAACACATCGTTATGTACCAACATCATCTAAGCCGATATCTCCTGAGAAAGTAGCTTCAGTACTTTCTGCCGAATGGGAACTCTTTTCAAAGAACACCAAGGGATCAGCCTCTGAGAGCGCTCGTGCCCACCAATCACTGCCTCTAGGCGTGACTTCAAGCTTCCAGCACTGGGATCCATACCCAATCTCGATTGTCTCAGCCCAAGGCGCCTACATGACAGATGTCGACGGTCGCCAACTTCTCGATCTCTCGATGGGCTTCGGCGCGATGCTCGCCGGCCACCTCAACCCAGTCGTCATCGAAGAGGTTCAGGCGCAGATGCAACAAGGCATGCTCTTTGTAACTCCTTCTCCTACTTCTACCGATGCTGCAGAGCGAATCTGTAAGCGCTTCGGAATCGATCAGGTTCGCTTTACCAACTCCGGTACTGAATCAACAATGTACGCAGTTCGCGTTGCTCGTTCTGCCACCAATAAGTTGGGCATCCTCAAGGTCGAAGGTGGTTACCACGGTAGCTACGATCCTTTTGTTGTCTCTGCAAAGCCACCACTGATTAAGGCTGGCAGAGCTGATAAGCCAACTCCATATGTTGAACCAAACTTGGTTCCAGGAGATGTCTATGTTGTTCCTTATAACAACATCCCCGCTCTAGAAAAAATGTTTAAGAAGAACGCGAAGAAGATAGCCTGCTTTATCGTTGAGCCAGTCCTAGAAAATATAGCGATTGTTCTTCCTGATGCTGGATATCTCGAGCGCGTTCGCGAACTCTGCGATCAATACAACGTTGTTCTTATCTTTGATGAGGTAAAGACTGGTCTTACAGCTGGTGCACATGGCGCTGCTATGCGTCTTGGTGTGAAACCAGACCTCATTACCCTTGCTAAATCAATTGGTGGTGGACTTCCACTTGCTGCCTTTGGCGGTAAGAAGAAGTACATGGACTTCGTTACCAACGGCAAGATGGCCCACTTCGGTACCTTTAACGGTAATCCCCTTGCAATGGCTGGCGTTCGCGCAATCGATCGCATCTGTTCAGATGAAGCACTTGCAACTGCTGAAGATTTCAACTTGCAGGCGCTTATTCGCATCGGTGACATCATCGATGAGTACGAGCTACCTGCACACACAGTTGGATTCGGCGTAAAGGGCTGTGTTACATGGTCAACAAAGCCTGTTCGCAACTACCGCGATTACAAGGCGACTGATTTCGGTGTGGCAGAAGCTCATTGGCTCTTTGCAATTAACCGCGGAATCATTACTCCACCAGGGCTAGATGAGCAGTGGTTGATCTCGTTGGCACATGGCCAGACTGAGATTGATATCTTGGTTGAAGACTTCCGCGATTTCGCGCAAGCAATCAGAAGCTAGCTACAGCTGCCACGCTCTCACTCCACCGGCAACACCTGCGGAGTTAGGGACAATCACAACATCGTCACCCATCAACGTTAAATCGCGTTGTTGGATGCTGTGTGAATTTCCGCCACCGATATAGAGACGATCCCACAAAAATACTGGGCGAAGCTCTGAGACCATCAAGCGCACGCGACGTGACCAGAAGGTATTTCCCATACGGCCTCGTTCGCGATCGCCAATCCATGTGTCATATGTTGTATTACGACGTACTGTGGCATGAGACATTTCAAAGTGTGGAGAAAGCTTTCCGCCGTGGAAGACAGAGAAGCCAAGTCCGGTACCTAAGGTAATAACAATCTCTAAGCCAGATCCTGTAACAACGCCAGCACCGTGTACTTCAGCATCATTAAGAACTTTCGCGGGAATTCCTAGGCGTTCTGCAATAGCAGCTTCAGCATCAAAACCCCACCACTGTTCTTTAAGCTCAGGGTTCATGCGAGTGTGAGGGCCGGCATCATTAATGTAATGAGGCGTTGCAACAACTACACCGTTACGGATCATTCCTGGAAGACCAACAGTGACGCGCTGTGCTTTAGGGAGTGATTTGGCAATCTTTTCAACGGTATCGAGAAAACGCTTGGTTGTCAGCGGATACGGTGTTTCAACGCGAGTAGGGGCGGCATGCATAGTGCCGGATTCATCAAGAACACAGCTTTTGATAAAGAGACCACCGCAATCGATGGAGAGCGTCATTGAACTCATGAAAGGGCATCCATAACTGTAATTGTTTCGCCGAAGACTAAACTAGAAGCAATAGATTGCCACTTCTTGCTGTTCTCATTGACCATGTGCGCATCCCAAGAAGGACGATCACTCCAAATTTCCCAGACGTTAACGACATTCTCTTTCTGGGTATCGCGGTAAATCTCAAGAAACTCGCATCCAGCTTCAGTGCGGATAACAGAGGCGTGCTGGCTGAGTTTGGCTACAAACTCGTCGAACTTGCCGGGCTGCACATCAATAGCCACGAAGAGGAAGACTTTGCTCACTGGATAAAGATACCTGCTTATTTAAGCACTGGTAAATGCACGTCTGGAACTCTATGTTCACGATGCGCGACAACTGATGCGCTGTGATATTTCTCTATCTCAGCCAAGAAATTAGGATCGAGATATGGGCGGCCGTCAACAATTGAGCCTTGAACTCCTTCGATAACCGCAGCAACATCTTCTCCAGACATTGTTTTATATGTCTCGAGAGCATGCGCTAAAGCCAATACCTGGTTGCGATTTTCGCGCAAGATTTCTTCAGCTTGAATAAGCAACTTACCTAAGTTCTCTTCAATGCGATCGCTGAGGGCCATTCGCATCTGTTTTTCAGAATCATCTTTTCCTTTAGGGCCACCAGGTGCGCCCATTTCAAAGCGACGATTGCTGACATGTGAAGAAATAGTTGAACCCATTCCCCAATGTCCTTCCATCAGCGATGCAATGGTGGTTGCACTTTCTAGGTCACCTGAAACTCCTGAGGAGTTATCTCCTTCGAAGAACATTCGCTCGCCTGCGAGAGATGCAAGGGATACCAAAATATCTGATTGGTATTCACTCTTCCAGCGAGTGAATTGATCATCTGGCGGAATGCTCGCCACCATACCTAGGTAATCAGAACCTTTTTCAATCGTTGCTAAATCAATAGACATATGTTGGCGAGTGCGATGTGCCATTACCGCGTGGCACGCTTCGTGAACGGCAACAGCGTGACGTTCGCGTTCAATGTATTCAACATCCTCAGATGGGCCAAGCTCTTTCTGCTGCTTAGCTTTGATGATGTCAGACCATTCAATTGAAGTGCGTCCATTACGAATCGCCATAATCAGCGCTTCGTTAATGGTGTCCTTAATTGTTGCGCCCGTTGCATACGGAGTAATGGTGGCAATCTTGTCTATCTCTTCTGCAGATAGTGAGTGCGAAACCTTAGATAGATAGCCTTCATAGGTGCGGATACGTCCGGCCTTGCTTGGATATCCAACGCGATACATACGATCAATACGTCCAGGGCGAAGGAGCGCTTCATCGAGAGATTCCGGCATATTTGTCGCCATCACAACAAGGATTCGATACTTTGGTGGATTCTTTGGGCGCATACCTAAGGTGCGCCGCACAATACGATTGAAGAATCCACGCGGTTTTTTGAGTCCAGATAGTTCAGTCAACAACGCTTGCAGAGTTCCCGAACCAGCCCCGCCACCTGCTGCTCCACCCATGACAAACTTTTCGCGGGTAATTGCAGAGACTGCAGAATCCGAGAGATAGGTGCCACCGTGGCAGTGGCTCTCGAATATCTTTGATCTATCCATCGTAGAAGTTCGCTGTGGTCCACCTTGGGTAATGATTCCGCGATTGCCAAGTGCATCTGCCTCGTCAAAGAAGACAACAACGCCACCGTAGCGAAGCGCCAACTTACGTAACTTACGGAAGAGGCTCTTTACCTTGAGAACACCGATACCAATAAACATATTTGTGAATGCACCTGGGTCAACAAAGACGAAGGGTTTTCCAGTTTCACCAGCCATAGATTCAGCCATCAGCGTCTTACCTGTACCAGGAGGACCCCACAGAAGAATTCCGCCCGGCACATATCCGCCGTGCTTTTCGATCTCTTCTGGAGTTTCAAGGAAGAGCAAGTTTTCGCGGATGCGATTGAGAACATGGTCTTGTCCCCATACATCGCTGAAGCGAGTGCGAATGTCATCTGGGAAATAGGTATCAACGCCGCCACGACTTAAGAAGTAGAAGAGCGCTGCAAATTGAATAACGATAAAGACAACGGCAAACATGAGCTGTGCCAAAAATGGCAACGCTGAAAGGAATGCTTTCGGTGCTAAGAAGAGCGCCTTGATTGGTGGCTCGTCATAAATTGCACCAAGAATGACTGCAAGCAGGAAGATAACCAGCGCCCATTTAATCGCACGGGATAGGCGAAAACGAGTCCAGTCGCTTAAGCGGTGAACCTGGCGATCGACAAAGTCAAAGTAACGCTTCCACACACCGTGATACGGCGCTAGAACTTCCGCAAGAATAAAGTGAATTTGCCTGATGACTTCAATGACTGCAAGAACGATCAGCCAAGACTTTGAGCTAGCGGTATTACGCAGCCCATCTTCAACGCTGAGAATTGGATTTTCAGCCAGGCTTGACCATGCAAGTACGAGAAAGGTGATTGCGAAGAGGAGCAAGAATTTGATGCGGTCGTAGAAAGAGAGATGAATACGTGTCTTTCTATCAGTATCGCGCGGTCTGCTCGGGCGGTTCTCTATCTGGCTAACCTGGCTCATCGCGCTCCTTCTACTGTGAATGAAGAAACTATCTCTTCAATTTTCTTCTGATTCTTGTTGTAACACTCAGTTGTGCAACGGACCACAAAGATATACATCGTTGTACGGTCATTGGACATCAGTGAAGTCTGATTGATGGTCTGCTCTTTGCCATCAATCGAGAAGCTATAGACAGTCTGAACTCCCCGAGCGCCTTTCTGTACAACTTCTTGATCTACCAATATCTGAAAGTCTGGCGCGCTTGGGTCATCGCCTTCAATGATTTGAGTGACAGGAACAATGACATCTCTTAAGGTGTTGTAGGAGACAGAGTTGATTTCAGAGCTTTCTAAATCGCGAACTCGCGCAAAAGCAAGAGGTTTAGATGGAGCAGTCAAATTAAATACTTCTGCAGCCTTTAACTTCTTATTGGTTGTATAGGCAATCTGCCATTTGACCAGAGCTTGGCGTGCAGCCCCTTCAGGTTCAGTCGATTCTTTCTCATACTTATTGAGTGAGGCTGTTGATAGCGCCTTCCAATTAGTAGGAACAGAGAAGAAGACGCCTTCGCTCTTGGAAGCTGGATATAACTTAGAACTTTCGCCACATCCTGTGAGTCCAAGCACAAGGGCTATACCCATAAGGCCAATGACGGGGCGTCTCATCTGGAAAGTCTCCCTGATTTCAGGAAAGTCCGCCAGAGATAACTGGCTTACGGATTGGGCTGATGTATCGACCAGAGCGTCCAGATATGGGTTCGCACAGTTCGAGGCTGGCGCATGATCTGGACTATTTGGAATGCCACATCATCTGGGCGAAGGAATGTTGCCTGGCGCGGCTCTCCAGCGATTCGTCCTACATTAAGTGCGAATTCGGTCTCTGTGGCAGCTGGGCAAACCAGCGCGACTCGAACGCCCTTCTCGCGAAGTTCTCGATCCAAAGAGCCAGCAAAACCTACTTGAGCATGTTTTGTTCCGGCATAAACAGCTTCGGTTGGACCTCCACGAAAGCCCGCTGCAGATGCCACGATAACGATGTCGCCTGCTTCTTTCTCAAGCATCGCCGGAAGAGTTGCGCGAACGATGTGCACAGTGCCTTCATAGTTAGTTCGCATCATGCGAGTTACTTCATCGTCGCTGTAATCTAGAACTGATCCATACATGCCAACGCCAGCATTTGGAACGACACAGTCGATTGTGCCAAAAGTTTCAATCGCTTTCTTTGCAACTGATCTCGAGACATCAGGGATAGCTGAGTCGCCAGCAAAGTAGGTGGCGTTTTCAGCTCCGAGTTCAGCGACCATCGCTTTTAATCTGTCTTCGTTGCGCGCATTCAACACAACCTTGCAACCAAGTTCAACTAGTTGTCTTGCAGCTGCTGCGCCAATTCCGGAAGTAGCGCCAGTGATTACTACTACGGAATCCTTGAGGTCTCTGAGTTGATAAGTCATGGCACGAGAGTAAATCCATAGGTGTGCTTTGACAATGCATTTGGCTTGCTTGTGAGCGAGGTCTCTGAAAAAAGAAAAGCTCCCGGTGTGAAAGGCACCGAGAGCTTAACTTGTGCGCGCGAAGGGATTCGAACCCCTAACCTTCTGATCCGTAGTCAGATGCTCTATCCGTTGAGCTACGCACGCTTATTTAGTTATTACTGCAGATGCGAATAGTACCTGCTTTTCTAGAGTGAGAAAAACTCGCTATTTTCGCCTATTTTCGAGCTATCCGCGCCAAGAAGTGTTGAGTGGGCGTCCCTCTGCATAACCAGATGCAGATTGAATTCCTACGACAGCGCGGTCTGCAAACTCTGCAAGGTTATGTGCGCCTGCATATGTGCACGATGAGCGAAGTCCAGAGATGATTTCATCAATTAAATCTTCAACTCCAGGACGGTTTGGATCGAGGAACATACGGGATGAAGAAATTCCTTCTTCGAAGAGCGTTTTACGTGCGCGGTCAAAAGCATCTTCTTGTGACGTACGTGCGCTGACGGCGCGCTTTGAAGCCATTCCGAAAGATTCTTTATAGGCGCGTCCTGAGCTATCGCGCATTAAATCGCCAGGTGATTCATATGTACCAGCGAACCAAGAACCAATCATTACCTGTGAAGCACCTGCGGCGAGCGCTAGTGCGACATCGCGAGGATGACGTACTCCTCCATCAGCCCAGACATGCGCACCTAACTTCTTTGCCTCGGCAGCACACTCAAGGACAGCAGAGAACTGTGGTCGACCAACGCCTGTCTGCATACGTGTTGTACACATTGCACCCGGACCAACGCCCACCTTGATGATGTCGGCACCAGCTGCAACTAAATCACGGACTCCATCTGCTGTGACAACGTTGCCGGCAACAATAGGAACGTTCAGACCTAACTTCTTAATTGCCTGAAGCGCTTCAATCATCTTCTTCTGATGGCCGTGCGCAGTATCTACAACTAGAACATCTGCGCCTGCAGCAACTAACTTGGCAGCTTTATCAGCAACATCGCCATTGATTCCAACCGCTGCTGCAATTCGAAGCTTATTGTTCTCATCTACTGCAGGTGTATACAAAGTCGCACGAAGTGCGCCGACTTTGGTGATGATTCCAACGAGTTCGCCGCTTGCTGAAACAACTGGTGCCACAGTACGTAAGCGCTCGGTGAGGAATTCAAAAGCTTGGCGTGGATCAAGAGTGTCAGGCATTGTTGTGAGCTCTTGCGTCATTACTTGGCTCAACTGAGTAAAGCGATCAACGCCCGCTAAATCATCCTCAGTAACGATCCCAACTGGTTTCTTGCCATCGACAATCACAATTGCGCCATGCGAACGCTTATGAATCAGAGATGCTGCATCAGCAACGGTCTCCTTCAAAGTTAAAGTAATGGGGGTTTCAAAGAATGTGTGGCGGGCTTTGACCCATGCAATGACCTCAGCTACTACTGGGATTGGAATATCTTGCGGGATCACAACTAAACCACCGCGGCGAGCAACTGTTTCAGCCATGCGGCGACCGGCGATTGCGGTCATATTTGCGACTACGAGAGGGATTGTCGTTCCGCTGCCATCATTTGATGAGAGATCAACATCCATACGGCTTGTGAGCTCCGACTTGCTAGGAGCCATAAAGACATCGTCGTAGGTGAGGTCAAAGACCGGTTCATTTAGGAAACGCACGTACTAAAGCCTACCTCGGACTTCTGCACCCGTTCAGGCTCAAAATAGAAGGGGCGCCTAGTTTCCTAGACGCCCCTTCGTACTTGACTACCCTCGAATCAAGTTTTATGCCACCTTCTTGATGCGGCCATCTGCTGCTGGAACTTGGGTGACTTTTCCAGCTGCTAGATCTGCTTTGAGCGCTTCAACGAATACATCAAGGAGTGCTCCTTGAACCTTCGCGCGATCTGGTGAGAACACATTCACATAACCATCTCCACCGTAGATGACGAAGTCGAGAGTTGTGATTGTGTATTGAGTTCCATCCTTTGGAATAGCAGTTCCATCTAGCTTTATTACCTCAACGATGCGGCTACCAACCGGCTTTGTTGAGTCAAAGCTAAATTTGAAACCAGAGATCTGTGGGAAACGTCCATCACCTGGATAGTTTCCACCGACTCCGTTTTCAAGAGCCTTCCATAGGTTTTCACCAGTTACTACGGATGTAGCAATCTGATTACCAAACGGGAAGACCGTGAATGCATCTCCTAGTGTCACATCGAGCGGCCCTGTCCCAGAACGCACGAGCGAAGAATTTGCAGGAGTGTAAGTTCTTGCAGGGAAGGTATCGCGGATTCCCCCACCATTTTGAACCGCGAAATCTGTCTTGTACTTAGCGCGCATGAGATCTGCAATGTAATTACCCATTGGAGTTTCACCAGAACGCTCTACTGCAGGTGTTCCACCTCGAGGAAATACTCCCGAGACAGTTCCGATCTTGACATCAAGCTTTGCAGTGAGTTGATCTTTGTACTTCTTTACCATCTCTGCAGCAGGAGCATCGGGCGTTGTAACGGTACTGAGAACGCCTGTATTAATTGTGGTTGATGCAGACTTCAACACATGTTGAATTGATTGGCCTACAACTTTGCCGCGTTTCATACAGATCTGAGAACGGGTGTATTCAACTCCCGAGTTACGAGTCTGACCAAGGATTACCGGATTGGTACGAATCGTTCCTGGGATAACAGATGCGAATGTTTGGTGGCTATGTCCACCATAGATTGCTACTGCGCCTTTTATACCTGCAGCTAACTCGTTGAGTTGGCCCTTCGCGGTTCCATCAGCATTCTGCAACCAGCCTTGGTGAAGAAGTGCGATAACTATCTCAGCTCCTGCAGCCTTAGCTTCAGTGATTGCCTTATTTACGCCTTCAACTCCTGGGTTAATTGTGATGGTCTTTTTTGCTCCAGAAGCGCTCTTGTAATCAAGGTTGCCAGGAAATACCTGTTCGATGGTCTCTGGTGTATTTGAGCCTACAACACCGATTTTTACTCCACCGCGATCAATAATCGTAAAGTTCTTCATCTGCTTCTCGCCAGATTTAAGAACCGCGAGTGACTCTGCATCGTAGTTAGAGACAACCCACTGGAAGTTTGAGAGACCAATCATCTTATTGAGGTGATCTAGGTTGCGGTCATGCTCGTGATTACCTGGAATCGAGACATCGAGCTTTGCTGCATTAAGAGTTTCAATTGTTGGAATTTCTTCAAACTCTGTCGAAATTGGAGGCGCTGCTCCAAAGTTGTCTCCAGAGGAGAGAGCTACCGTTGCAGCATTTGCCTTACGGTCAGCTTCCCAGTTGCTTGCCAATAACGCTGCTCCGAATGAAGTACCGACCTCAATTGCACCGTGTAAGTCGCTCAGCTGAAGTACTTGGACCGCCCTGTTAGTAGGTGATGCCACTGTGGCAAGTTGCGCCGCAGAAAAGGTTCTTGATGATGCAGTCGGCCTTGAGAATCCATATTCATTTACGGCTTGCACTACTGGAGTTCCTGCTGGTTGACCGATAACTACTGGCATTGTTACAACGTTGCTTGCTTTTGCTGGAACAAAGATTGGGCAAGAACCGGCACCGGCTGAAACAACATAACCGGTAACGCCTGGATTAACGTCAGCACCAGGTACCCAGCGCACAACGACGCCTGCAGCCCCCAAATAAGAGGTTACGCTCGTTGGCGCGTTCGGGAGTGAATATGTATTTGCGGTCGCAACTGGCGACATGACAGAGAGCAGGAGCGCTGAAGCTAATCCGAGCGCTCCGCCTAAAGATTTAATTTTTGAGGTTTTCATGGCGGCACTTAATCAGTCGAGTGCAAAAGTGGGGTGACGCGAAGATGAATGTAGTGCGACCTAACGGTTAAGCCTTATTACAGCCCCGCATGCTTGAAGAGCTCCTCGCGAGTTACCGCCTTGCGACGAGGCTTTCCAACAGGCTCACCCGCAGCAATTTCAGCCTCATTAATCGCCTGCCAGTGCATCTGTGTGACGACTTTATTGTGGGCGATGATCTCTGCGACATCACCGGCGTTCTTCGGCGCTTTCAAATCTTCGACAAGAAGTTTCATAACATCGGCGGCATCAGATTTATTTGTTCCGATAACGCCAGAAGGTCCGCGCTTAGCCCAACCAACAACATAGAGATTTTCTTGAACGCGACCATCGA
>JAIXPU010000050.1 GCA_027486075.1 Streptomycetaceae bacterium
TTGCATATAGCGGCGGCGACCTTCTAGATGTGCGTGTCCACGTAAATGTGAACTTGTCTGAAAGGACATCTCTTGGCCGCGAAAAAGAGTTCAACTGCCCCCCGCCGTATTTCGTTCGCAAAGATCCGTGAACCCCTAGAAGTTCCTAACCTGCTCGCGCTGCAAGTTGAAAGCGTTGACTGGTTACTTGGTAACGACTTATGGCGTTCACGTCTTGCTGAATCAACCAACACAAATCGAGGAGAACTTCCTTCGAAGTCTGGTTTGGAAGAAATCTTTGAAGAGATTTCACCAATCGAAGATTTCCAGGGAACGATGTCACTTTCATTCCGTGACCACCGCTTCGAGCCACCTAAGTATTCAATTGCAGATTGCAAAGAGCGCGACATGACTTACGCGCAACCACTCTTCGTTACTGCTGAATTCACCAACAACGAGACTGGCGAAATTAAGTCGCAGACAGTCTTCATGGGTGACTTCCCAGTTATGACACCACGCGGAACATTCGTTATTAACGGAACAGAGCGCGTAGTTGTATCTCAGATTGTTCGTTCACCTGGTGTCTACTTTGAACGTCAGATTGAAAAGACATCAGATAAAGATGTATTCACTTCAAAGATCATTCCAAGCCGCGGCGCTTGGCTTGAATTCGAAGTTGATAAGAAAGACCTCGTTGGCGTTCGTATCGACCGCAAGCGTAAGCAGTCAGTAACAGTATTCCTCAAGGCGCTAGGTTGGACCGACGAACAGATTCGTGAAGAATTTGGTGACTTCGCTTCAATGATGGCAACTCTTGAAAAAGATACAGTCAAGACACAAGATGAAGCGCTTCTCGATATCTATCGCAAGATGCGTCCCGGCGAACCTCCTACAAAGGAAGCAGCCCAGAACCTCATTGAGAACCTTTACTTCAATGGAAAGCGTTATGACTTGGCCAAGGTCGGTCGCTTTAAGGTTAATAAGAAGCTCGGTCTTGATCTTGAGCTTTCACAGAGCATGCTCACAATTTCAGATATCGTCGCAACGCTTCGCTACCTCGTAGCGCTTCATCGCGGCGATCTCACCATGGATTACGGCCGCGAAGTTCGCGTTGAAAAGGACGATATCGATCACTTCGGTAACCGTCGCCTTCGTACCGTTGGTGAATTGATTCAGAACCAGGTTCGTATCGGTCTCTCACGTATGGAACGTGTGGTCCGCGAACGTATGACAACACAGGATGTAGAAGCGATTACTCCTCAGACCTTGATCAACATCCGTCCGGTTGTTGCATCAATCAAGGAGTTCTTCGGAACATCTCAGTTGTCACAGTTCATGGATCAGACAAATCCACTTTCTGGACTTACACACAAGCGTCGTCTATCAGCGCTCGGACCCGGAGGTCTCTCACGTGACCGCGCAGGCTTCGAAGTTCGTGACGTTCACCCATCTCACTACGGACGTATGTGCCCAATTGAAACTCCTGAAGGACCAAACATCGGTCTTATCGGTTCACTTGCAACATATGGTCGCGTTACAGCATTTGGATTTATCGAAACTCCTTATCGCAAAGTTGTAAAGGGTAAGGTCACCGATCAGGTCGATTACCTAACAGCTGATGAAGAAGATGAGCACATCATCGCTCAGGCAAATGCTCCACTCACAGATGACAATCACTTCGCAGAAGCACGCGTACTCGTACGTCGTCGTGGTGGCGAAGTTGAATACATCATCGCTGATGAAGTGGATTACATGGACGTTTCACCACGTCAGATGGTTTCTGTCGCAACAGCGATGATTCCATTCCTTGAGCACGATGATGCTAACCGCGCACTCATGGGTTCTAACATGATGCGTCAGTCAGTTCCATTGATGCGTGCCGAGGCGCCATTTATCGGAACAGGTATGGAATTCCGCGCAGCAGTAGATGCTGGCGATGTTCTTACTGCAACTAAGGCTGGTGTAGTGACTGAAGTTTCTGCTGACGAAGTTAAGGTCATGGCAGATGACAGTACCTACCAAACTTATTCACTCGCTAAGTTCACTCGCTCAAACCAAGGAACGTCTTACAACCAGAAGGTTGTTGTCACCGAAGGTCAGAAGCTTGAAGTTGGCTCAGTAATTGCAGATGGTCCATGTACCCAGAATGGTGAAATGGCTCTTGGTAAGAACCTCCTCGTGGCATTTATGTCATGGGAAGGCCACAACTACGAAGATGCGATCATCCTTTCGCAGCGTCTTGTTCAAGACGATGTACTGACATCAATTCACATTGAAGAGTACGAAGTTGATGCTCGCGACACCAAGCTTGGTGCCGAAGAGATCACTCGCGATATCCCGAACGTTTCTGAAGAAGTTCTTGCCGACCTCGACGAGCGCGGAATCATCCGCGTTGGCGCCGATGTTGTGCCAGGTGACATCTTGGTTGGAAAGGTAACCCCTAAGGGAGAAACCGAACTCACACCAGAAGAGCGTTTGCTCCGTGCCATCTTCGGTGAAAAGGCTCGCGAAGTTCGCGACACATCACTAAAGGTTCCACACGGTGAATCAGGAAAAGTTATCGGCGTAAAGATTTTCGAATCTGAAGAAGGCTTCGAGCTTCCAGCAGGCGTTAACCAGTTGGTTCGCGTCTATGTTGCACAGAAGCGCAAGATCCAAGATGGTGACAAGCTCGCTGGTCGCCATGGTAACAAGGGTGTTATCTCAAAGATTCTTCCAGTTGAAGATATGCCATTCCTTGAAGATGGAACTCCAGTCGATGTTGTCTTGAATCCACTTGGTGTTCCAGGACGTATGAACGTTGGACAGGTTCTTGAAATGCACCTCGGTTGGGTTGCAAAGACAGGTTGGGATGTATCTGGAATTTCTGATGCGTGGACAAACCACCTCAAGGAAATCGGCGCAGAAAAGGGCGCACCAGGAACCAACCTTGCAACACCGGTATTCGATGGTGCACTTGAAGATGAGATCTCAGGTCTGCTTTCAGCAACTCTTCCTAACCGCGATGGCAACCAATTAATTGGTAGATCCGGAAAGGCGCGTCTATTCGACGGTCGCTCTGGAGAGCCATACCCAACTCCAATTTCAGTTGGATACATGTACATCTTGAAGCTCCATCACTTGGTAGACGACAAGATTCACGCACGTTCAACTGGTCCATACTCAATGATCACGCAGCAGCCACTCGGTGGTAAGGCTCAATTCGGTGGTCAGCGATTTGGTGAAATGGAAGTGTGGGCACTTGAAGCCTACGGTGCTGCTTACACACTCCAAGAGTTGCTCACTATTAAATCTGACGACGTTCTCGGACGCGTCAAGGTCTACGAAGCCATTGTTAAGGGCGAGAACATCCCAGAACCAGGTATCCCTGAATCATTCAAGGTACTTATCAAGGAGATGCAATCACTCTGCCTCAATGTCGAAGTTCTCTCTTCTGAAGGTACCGCAATTGAACTACGCGATAACGATGAAGAAATTTTCCGTGCCGCCGAAGAACTCGGAATCAACTTGTCACGAGTTGAGCCAAGTTCTGTAGAAGAAGTTTAAGGAGCGAATCAATTATGTTAGACGTCAACTTCTTTGATGAACTACGAATCGGTCTTGCATCGGCTCAAAATATTCGTGATTGGTCTTTCGGCGAAGTAAAGAAGCCAGAGACAATCAACTACCGCACACTCAAGCCAGAGAAGGACGGACTCTTCGACGAGAAGATCTTCGGACCAACTCGTGACTGGGAATGTTATTGCGGTAAGTACAAGCGCGTTCGATTCAAGGGAATCATCTGCGAGCGTTGCGGTGTTGAAGTAACACGCGCCAAGGTTCGTCGCGAACGTATGGGCCATATCGAGCTTGCAGCTCCTGTGACTCACATCTGGTACTTCAAGGGTGTTCCATCACGCCTTGGCTACCTACTTGACCTTGCACCTAAGGATCTTGAAAAGGTTATCTACTTCGCCGCTTACATGATTACAGAAGTTGATGCTGAAGCACGTGAAGAAGATATGCCACAGCTCGAAAAGAAGCTCGCAAATGATCGTAAGAAGATCGAAACAAAGCGCGATGTTGATCTCGATACACGCACCAAGAAGCTCGAGGCAGATATTGCTGAACTCGAAGCTGATGATGCAAAGTCAGATGTGAAGCGCAAGGTCCGCGAATCTGCAGAGCGCGAGCTCAAGTCAATCCGCGAACGTTCAGAGCGCGAACTCACACGTCTAGAAGATGTCTGGTCACGCTTTAAGAACCTCAAGGTCCAGGACCTCGAAGGTGACGAGAACCTTTACCGCGAAATGCGTGACCGCTATGGCATGTACTTCAAGGGAGATATGGGCGCTGCTGCAATCAAGCGTCGCCTCGAAACTTTCGATCTCGAAACTGAACATGCAATGCTCACCGACCTTTCAGAAAATGGAAAGGGTGCAAAGAAGACTCGTGCTATCAAGCGCCTCAAGGTCGTCAATGCATTCATGACAACGAGCAATCACCCAGCATCAATGGTTCTCGATTGCGTACCGGTTATCCCACCTGATCTGCGCCCAATGGTTCAGCTCGATGGTGGACGCTTTGCGACATCAGATCTCAACGATCTCTATCGCCGCGTTATCAACCGTAACAATCGTTTGAAGCGTCTTGCTGATCTCGGTGCTCCAGAAATTATCGTTAACAACGAAAAGCGTATGTTGCAGGAAGCTGTAGATGCGTTGTTCGACAACGGTCGCCGTGGTCGTCCAGTAACTGGCCCAGGTAACCGTGCGCTGAAGTCACTTTCAGACATGCTTAAGGGTAAGCAAGGACGTTTCCGTCAGAACTTGCTCGGAAAGCGCGTTGACTACTCAGGTCGTTCAGTAATCGTTGTTGGTCCACAGTTGAAGCTGCACCAGTGCGGTCTGCCAAAGCAGATGGCGCTCGAACTCTTCAAGCCATTCGTAATGAAGCGTCTTGTAGACCTTAACCATGCGCAGAACATTAAATCTGCAAAGCGCATGGTTGAACGTGCTCGTCCAGTTGTGTGGGATGTCCTCGAAGAAGTTATCGCCGAGCATCCAGTGCTTCTGAACCGCGCTCCTACACTTCACCGTTTAGGTATTCAAGCATTCGAACCACAGTTGGTTGAAGGTAAGGCAATTCAGATTCACCCACTCGTTTGTACAGCATTTAACGCTGACTTCGACGGTGACCAGATGGCTGTCCACCTTCCACTCTCTGCAGAAGCGCAAGCTGAAGCACGTATCTTGATGTTGTCTTCAAATAACATCTTGTCACCAGCTAACGGTCGCCCAATCACATCTCCTACACAGGACATGGTTCTTGGTCTCTATTACTTGACCATGGAACGCATCGGTGAACTCGGCGAAGGCCGTGCATTTGGATCTGTTGCAGAAGCGATCATGGCTCATGATCAGCACTCTGTTTCACTCCAGGCAAAGATCAAGGTTCGCGTCAAGGGAGAAACTCTCGAGACAACAATCGGTCGCGCACTCTTCAATGAGGCCCTTCCTGCTGACTTCCCATTCGTTGATCACGATGTCACCAAGAAGGCTCTGGGTGCAATCGTCGACAAGCTCGCTGAGTTCTATCCAAAGGTCACAGTTGCTGCAACGCTTGATGCGTTGAAGTCACTTGGTTTCCATTGGGCAACTCGTGCAGGCGCCACAATCGGTATCGAAGATGTTGTAACCCCACCACGTAAGCGTGAAATCCTCGACGGCTACGAAACACAGGCCGACAAGGTTCAATCACAGTACGAAAAGGGTCTCATCACAGATGACGAGCGTCGCCAAGAGCTCATTGAAATCTGGACAAAGGCAACAGCTGAAGTGGGTAAGGCGATGGAAGATAACTTCCCACGCGTCAACCCAGTTTGGATGATGGTTTATTCAGGTGCTCGCGGAAATATGATGCAGATTCGTCAGATTGCAGGTATGCGCGGACTCGTGGCTAACCCAAAGGGTGAAATTATTCCTCGCCCAATTAAGTCCAA
>JAIXPU010000020.1 GCA_027486075.1 Streptomycetaceae bacterium
CGTGATTCAAGTGCGCCAGAGACCGTGAGCACATTGCGCACATCGCTCTTTAAGGAAGGATGAATGGACTGGAACTCAGCATCTGTTAACTCGTGGAGCTGACGACTGGATGCTTCACAAAGAGCAACACACTTGCCTGCGGCTTCATGAGCTTGCGCAAAGGGAACCTTCGCGCGCACTAAGTAGTCGGCAATCTCCGTGGCAAGTGAGAAGCCAAGTGGCGCAGCCTGCGCCATCTTCTCGCGATCGAAATCTGTTGTAGCAACCATGCCGGTCACTGCGGGAAGAACGAGCAAGACAGTATCGATTGAATCGAAGAGTGGCTCTTTATCTTCTTGCAGATCGCGGTTATATGCGAAAGGTAAACCTTTGAGCATTGTCAGAACTCCGGTGAGATTTCCAACAAGACGTCCGGCTTTTCCGCGAGCAAGCTCTGCCATATCGGGATTCTTCTTCTGCGGCATGATTGATGAGCCAGTTGAATAAGCATCCGCAACCTTGGCCCAACCAAATTCAGTAGTAGCCCAGATGCACCACTCTTCACCAATTCGTGAAAGATGAATTCCAACCATTGAGAGAACAAAGAGCGCTTCGGCTACGAAGTCGCGATCGGAAACTCCATCGATGGAATTGGCCGCACTTGATGTAAATCCAAGGCTCTTGGCAGTTACTTCCGGCGCAAGAGGTAGCGAGGATCCAGCCAACGCTCCAGATCCCAATGGACTTACCTGTGCGCGGTCGAGCCAGTCGTGGATACGGTCTAAATCGCGTGAGAATTCCTGAACATGCTTTGCAATCTCGTGACCGAAGAGCACCGGTTGGGCATGTTGAAGATGGGTAAATCCAGGCGCCGGCGCATCTCCATATTCAGATGCCTTTGCAATAAGTGCGCTTTGAAGTGCAAGCAACTGCTGTGCCACTTCAATCATATGATCAATTGCGTAGAGGCGAAGGTCCGTTGCGACTTGATCATTTCGGGAACGACCTGCGCGAAGCGAACCCCCAATAGCGCCAAGCTTTTCAGTAAGGCCACGTTCTAGCGCGCTATGTACATCTTCATCTGTAGCAATCGCAACAAACTTTCCGGTAGCGACTTCCGAGATAAGTTCATTGAGCGCACCACGAATAGATTGCGCTACAGAAGCATCAAGTAGTCCGCTTGATTGCAATACCTCTAAGTGAGCAAGCGAAGAGCGCAGGTCATAGGGCGCAAGTCGCCAATCAAAGTGGACGCTACGTGAGAGCGCAAAGACAGCATCTGCTGGTTGCTGCGAGAAACGACCGCCCCAGAGCGCCATTATTTGCTACCTCTCTTCTTGCCTCCGCCGTAAGCGAGCAATTCTCTCGCTAGTTGGGCTCCGCCGCTGGCTTTTCTCGACACAACGAGGACCGTGTCATCGCCGGCGATTGTGCCAATAATCTCTGATATCCCTGAGTGGTCGAGTGAGCTAGCCAGTAATTGCGCTCCTCCTGGTGGTGTTCGAACAACTGCAAGATTTCCGCTGGCTTCCACAGAGATGATGAGATCTGATGGAACAGGCATAGTGCGAGATATTGATTCATCATCACTATCAGAGATCTTGTAGATTGATTCACCTGATGAGGAACGACCTCTTACGGCGCCAATCTCTTCCAAATCTCGGCTGGCAGTTGCTTGGGTGACGATAAAGCCTGCCTTCTTCAACTGCTTCACTAAATCTGATTGCGAATGGATAAGCCCGGCCTTAATGAGCGCTATCGCCTTTGCTCTGCGTGCAGTCACACTAGACATGAGTTGCCTCCTTCAGGGCTTTGGCGAAAATCGTCACGAACTTCTCTGCTTGCTTCATTGAAACATTGAGAGCTGGCGCCAAACGAATCGTTGAATCTCCCGGTCCATTAATCAGAGCACCAAGTTCTTGACACTTCTTGACTACTGATTTAGCAACTGGTTTCTCAAGCGTGATTCCGATAAGTAGTCCTGCGCCTCGAACTTCAATCACACCCGGGATGAGTGCAAGTTCGGCGAGCAGATAACCTCCTACCTCATCAACATGAGCGAGGATTTTCTCCTTTTCAATCGCAGAGATGACTGCCAGCGCTGCGGCCGTTGCTACAGGATTTCCACCAAAGGTAGAGCCATGATCACCGGCTGCAAAGAGTTGAGAAGCAGGTCCTAGCGCAATCATGGCGCCGAGCGGCAATCCACCACCTAGACCTTTAGCCAGAGTAATCACATCAGGCTTAACTCCAGAATATTCGTAACCGAACCAGTCACCAGTACGACCCATTCCGGTCTGCACGCAATCAAATACTAGAAGTGCTCCATTGTCATCACAGTACTGACGAAGGTTCTTTAGGTAATCACCGGGCGGAACGATAACTCCCGCTTCTCCCATAATCGGTTCAACGATTACCATCGCTGTCTTCTTATTGATTACGCGTCTCATTGCAGCAGAGTCGCCGAAAGGCACGTGTTTGATGCCCTTAAGCAAGGGCTTAAATGGGTTGCGCTTTGAAGGCTGCCCAGTGAGCGAGAGAGCTCCCATGGTGCGGCCGTGGAATGCTTCCTGAGTTGCAACAACTCTAAATTTTCCTGTCTTGCGTGAAAGCTTGAGCGCTGCTTCATTTGCCTCTGCTCCTGAATTACAGAAGAAAGTTCGAGCGCTCTTATCGCC
>JAIXPU010000004.1 GCA_027486075.1 Streptomycetaceae bacterium
ACCTATATAAGGAGAAATTAATGCGCAGTTCTAACCCAGTCCTTACCGGCCGCGGTTTCGCTCGTATCAACCCAGATGTACTCGGTAACCGCGGAACAGAAACACGCGATCTCAATTCACTTGAGAGCCGTCCATCATCTGCACCAATGTCTATTGACGATGTCGTCATCAAGACCGCTGGGCTATTCGCTGTACTTGTTGCAGTAGGAGCATTTGCATGGCAAGCAAATAACCCAGGACTTGCACTCATTGGTTTCATCGCAGGCTTTGTCCTTGCGATGGTAAATACTTTTTCAAAGAAGGTTCGCCCAGCGCTAGTTATTGCATACGCTGCATGCCAAGGTCTTGCGCTCGGAACAATCAGTGCGCTCTATGAGACTCAGTACGACGGCATCGTAAGCCAGGCTGTCCTTGGTACAGCATGTGCATTCGGTGGAGTTCTTCTTGCATATCGCAGTGGCAAGATCCGCGTAACACCTAAGTTCACACGCATCATGATGGGTGCACTTATTGGTTACTTGGTATTCGCAGTAATTACGCTCTTTACTGGTCGCCCAACAGGTGGACTCGGATTCCTTATTGCAGTGGCTGCAGTAGGCCTTGCAACCATGTTTATCGTGATGGACCTAGATCAGATCGAAAAGGCTGTTGCTGCCCGCGTTCCACAAGAAGAGTCATGGCGTATGGCTTTTGGTCTGATGGTCACACTCGTGTGGCTCTACCTCGAAGTATTGCGACTTATCTCAATCCTTCGTAGCCAGGACTAATTAAGCAAAGCAAGTTATTTACTAGATTGCCCGAGATGCGAACTCCGCGTCTCGGGCAATTTTATTGATACAGCAACTGCAACAAGCGTGAGAGCTGCGGAGAATAAGAATGCTGGTCGATAGCCATAACCATCTGCAATAGCGCCGAGAATAAGAGGCGCAACCATTGCTCCGGCATCTCCTGCCATCTGGAAGAGACCAATGACTTGGCCCCCTTTACCTTCAAGGACATCGCCAACAATTGCAGATGGAGTAGTTGATAAGAATGCGCCACCAAATCCAACGATGACGCTGGCAGCTAAGAACATCCAAGGCTCTGTCGTAAAGGCAAGAGCGAGAATAAAGAGCGTGAGAAAAGATGTACCAATCACTGCTGAATAACGTCGCCCGTTGATATCAGATAACTTTCCTGCCTTTAAAAGAAAGAGGCCATTGATGATTGTGCTGATGGTGAAGCCAAGGCCCATATAACTTGGACTGACTTTGATTTCTTCCACCATAAAGAGCGGCAAGATAGATCGGCTCATACCGAAGAGGACCCATGCAGTAATAAAAGAGATGATGAGTGCGCTGCGGTAAGGCTTAAGTGCTAGCGCTGACTTCAGTGAGATTGTGTTGCGTTCTTGCGTTGCAGTTGGTTTTGCTGCAAGCGTTGAATTGCGAAGCAAGAAAGCCCCTGATGCGCTTGCGATGATAAGAAGAAATCCATAGATAATCATTGGTGCGCGTAGCGAGAAACCAGAGAGAGCGCCACCGACAACGGGGCCAGCCATCATTCCAATAAGAAAAGAGCCGTTGTAGAGCGATTGCACTCGCGCGCGATGATCATCACCGACTGCACGTAAGAGAATAGAACCGGCGGCAACGGAGAACATTGAAGAGCCAAAGCCGCCTACTGCACGAAAGATAAGGAGTTGTTCGTAACTCTGAGCAAAGCCTGCAGCAAAAGAGGTAATCGCGACGAAACCGATACCAAAGGAGTAGACAAGCCTTTCACCAAAGTGGTCAACTAACTTTCCAGAGACCAGCCCAGTTGCAAAACGTGCAAATGCGAAGGCTGCCAAAATTGCGCCGACCTGCGCATGGTTTACACCGAAGGAGCGAGCAAAGAGCGGCAGGGTAGGAGAGATAATTCCAAACCCGACGGCAACGAAGAAGGAAGCAAAAACAAGAACTCCGACTTCGCGTGGGAATTCGGCGAAGGGATTGGTGAACTTCTTTTTCATACGGTTCACCTAGCTGCGCTTTCTCGAATTAGCGCATTCTTTAACATAGGCGGTAAGTTTACTGCGTGAAATCTGTTATCGCTGAAGACCTAGTAAAGACCTATGACAAAGGTAACGTTAAAGCCCTTGATCACTTAAGCCTTGATGTTGAAGAAGGCACTGTATTGAGCGTGCTTGGACCAAATGGTGCAGGAAAGACAACAACTGTGCGCATATTGTCGACACTGTTACGCCCTGACTCTGGTCGCGCAAGCGTTGCTGGAATTGATGTCATTAAGCATCCAGAGAAGGTCCGCGAAATTATCGGCCTATCTGGTCAATATGCAGCAGTCGATGAGATTTTAACTGGCTATGACAATTTAGTGATGTTTGGTCAGCTCTATCACCTAGGTAAGAAGCAATCTATTCTTCGCGCCAATGAACTCTTGGAGCGATTCTCGCTCAGTGAGGCAGCGAAGCGACCAATTAAGACTTACTCCGGAGGTATGCGCCGTCGCCTAGATCTGGCTGCATCGCTAATAGTTAAGCCAAAAGTTTTATTTTTAGATGAACCTACTACCGGCCTTGATCCACGTGGCCGTCAAGAGATGTGGGGCGTTATTCAAGAGTTGGTAAAGGGTGGAGTAACGCTCTTGCTCACTACTCAGTATTTGGAAGAGGCTGATCAACTAGCTGATGAGATCGCTGTGATTGATAATGGCAAAGTAATCGCCCGCGGAACATCAGATGTTCTCAAGAAGGAAGTGGGCGGCGAAAGACTTGAAGTTGTCGTTGAATCCCAACATGTTGCTAAGACGAGAGAAATTGTTGAGAAAGTCAGCGGTCACAGCGCCTCTGTAGATGAAGGGCTGCGCCTGATTGCCTCCCCAGTTTCTACTGGATCGGCTGCGCTCTTTGAAGTTCTCAAGGCCCTTGATGCTGCTGGCATCCATGCCTTGGATGTGGGCCTGAAGCGTCCATCTTTAGATGATGTCTTCCTATCTCTTACAGGCCATGTTGCTGAAGTAAAAGTTGCTGAAGATCAAGAGACGCCTGGTGGTTCTAAGCGGAAGAAGGAGAAGACCCGATGAGCGCTTTTCAAGACACGATGGTCATCACCCAACGTCAGTTGCGCCTTCTCACGCGCGTTCCTGAAGTTCTTATCTTCTCGACTATTCAGCCAATCATGTTTGTACTTCTCTTTAGATATGTCTTTGGTGGCTCGATTGATTCAGGCCAGCCAGGAGGCTATGTACAACTACTGATGCCTGGCATCTTTGTGCAGACAGTTGCCTTTACCTTGGCAGGAACTGCCGCGGGGTTGGCTGAAGATATGAAGAAAGGTCTGATTGATCGCTTTAGATCCTTGCCGATTTCGCAATCCGCTCTGGTTTTAGGTCGCACGCTGGGGGATTCACTTCTCAATATTGTTGTTCTTGCTGCAATGGGAATTACTGGGCTGCTAGTGGGGTGGCGACCATCGGGCGGGTTACTAAATACGGCGCTTGGATTCCTCTTCTTACTTGGCTTCGGTTATGCCTTGTCATGGGTTGGCATATTTGTAGGACTCTCTGCCAAAGATGCTCGCGTTGTTCAAAATGTCAGTTTCCTTGTGACCTTCCCGCTGACATTTCTCTCGAATGCCTTCGCACCAACAACTGGAATGCCACGTGCGCTGCAGTACTTTGCAGAGTGGAACCCAGTTTCAACGATGGTGGCGGCCTGTCGCGAACTCTTTGGCTTGGAGAATCAGTTCGGCGCTACAGCTGGATCTTTCCCGAGCGAGAATCCGCTGATTACATCGATTTTATATATGTTCTTGATTATGGCGATATTTATTCCACTCAGTGTGCGTAAATATAAGAACGTCTCGAACTAAGCGTAAAACTCCGCGGCCTTTATCTCGACCTTAATTTCACGGCCGTTAGGTGCTGTATACGAAACTGTTGCGCCAATTTCAGCGCCGAGCACCGCTGCCCCTAGTGGAGATTTTTCAGAGTAAACATCGAGATCCCCTGATGCAATCTCACGAGAGCCGAGAAGGAACTTCATCTCATCTCCTGCAATGACAGCTGTGACAACCATGCCTGCTCCAACTTTTCCGTCTGCACTCGCTGGCGGAGTTCCGATGTGGGCGTTTTCTAGCATCTGCTTTAACTGGCGAATACGCGCCTCCATCTTGCCCTGCTCATCACGCGCTGCGTGATAGCCGCCGTTCTCTTTTAAGTCACCTTCGGCGCGAGCTGCTTCGATCTTTGCAGTAATTTCTTTACGCCCTGGACCTTCAAGGTGCGCGAGTTCAGCAGCGAGACGATCTGCTGCTTCTTGGGTAAGCCAGGTTTGTTGTGAACTCATAAGGCGTAATGCTAGACGATAGCCAAAAGTTAGCGAATTCGGCAGCGTGCGATACCGACATTAACGGCATCTGCGCGCGTAGGGATCGCCACGTTGCGCTCAAGGTACTTGACACCAGCTTCAATCAGATCATCAACCTGACCGACAACGTTTTTATCGAAATCACGAGCGGTCAAGGTGCAGATGATGACTGCGTTTCCATCTTCCCGGTTGATTGAGTATCGAATGGTGGGGTTGCGAGGGTCGCTATTTTCAAAAGAGATGAGATCTTGTGAAAGTTCGGGGCGCGCATGATGTAGCCCTGCCCATGCGACCCATGCCACACCAGCGACGAGAAGAGTGACGGCGTACTTCACCCAAGCGCTCTTCGGCTTGATTCCATATCGATCGTTGTAATCGAATTGGCTCTCGTTGTAACTCATGGGAGAATCATGTCATGGCTAGAGATGTAGAAGTAGGTGTAGTTGGCTCGCTGACGATGATTGTCCTTTTCTCATCGGTCTATTTCTTGCTCCGCAATTTCTATATGCGTTTTAATCGCTTCAAGGAGAAGGAAGCGCCATATCAGGAGAATGAGGCGAAAGATTAAAAAGCCGCTACAAGCAATTACAGTGCTTGTATTTGCTGCAATCTTTATCGCGCTCGGAATCTGGCAACTGCAGAGAGCGCAAGAGCTACAGAACGCTAAGAAAATAGTTGCGGATACAACAATCTATCCACTTGCTCAGATGGCTTCGGCGACTGGTTCAGTCCCACCCGAGAGCATCCTTAAGTTTGTAACAACCACCGGCCGCTACATCGCAACCTATAAAGCGCCCAATCAGAAAGATGGTTCAGGCGTTCTGGCTGATTGGGAGGTCGCCCTACTGGAAGAAGAAGGTGGCGTTGCGATTTTAGTTGTCCGCGGGTTGTGGGAAGAACGTTTAACTAGCCCAGAGCTCGCCATGGCAAAGAAGGTAACTGTCACCGGAACGCTCTTGCCTAAGCAGAATGAAGATCGCGCCGAGAATATCGATGGGCAGATATCGCGCGTTGATAGCTCGCTCTTGGTGACTTCCTATTCGGGCCAGCTCTATGACGGATTTATTCTGGCAACGGGTGAAGAGTTAAGCGGTGCGCCAATTGAGCGGAGCAGAATTTCAGCGCCTGAGTTGACCGCGGGAGTGCCTGGTTATTACTGGCAACATATCTCTTACGTCGTTGTCTGGTGGTTTATGGCAGCCCTGGTTCTATGGGCGCCCTTTTATCGTCGTAAGGATTAGGCTTAGGGCTATGGCAAATACTGGAAATGGCGCACTGCTTCGCTTTCGAGTCATGGCAATTCTCTGCGGAGTCAATCTCTTACTCCTGATTCTGGGTTACATGCCTGCCAAATACATCTTTGATGCAGTCGATAGCAACAAGTGGCTCATCGCTATCCCCATCGCACATGGCTACTTCTACATCGTCTATATCTTGACCGCCCTACAGATCGGCGTGCAGAAGAAGATGCCTCTCTATGTGATCCTCGGCTTGACCTTGGCTGGCACTCTGCCGGTGGCTTCCTTTGTGGCCGAGCGCCGCATGATGCGTCGCTTCGGCTAGGTTAACTTTTCATTACGTTAAATCTTTTGGTGGCGTGTCGCACCAATAGTCCGATTCATTAGTTCTATCTTTTACGAGTCAGAAGCAACTCCACATTCTGCGCTCGCGCAGGCGATAAAAACTAAAGAGAATGGTTAAGCCTTGGCTACCTCAAAGTCAGCAGCATCAGGCAAGCACAATTCAGCGCGCAAAACATATGTTCTGGATACATCGGTCCTTCTGGCAGACCCCGGCGCGATGTCGCGATTTGAAGAACATGAAGTAATCATTCCCATCGCTGTTATTGGCGAACTTGAAACAAAGCGTGACCATCCTGAACTCGGCTACTTTGCCCGCGCTGCTCTGCGCGCCCTCGATGATCTACGCATTGAACATGGCCGCCTCGATGCTCCACTGACTGTGACCCCAGAAGGCGGCACTCTCTCTGTTGAGCTCAACCACACTGATTTAAGTACTTTGCCACACGGCTTCCTGCGCGATGGCACCAACGATTCACGTATCTTGGCAATTGCCAAGAACTTGATGTCAGATGGCAAGCAGGTTGTTCTCGTAACAAAAGATCTGCCATTGCGCGTGAAAGCATCCTCTGTCGGAGTTGAGGCGCAAGAGTATTTAGCTGAACTTGTCTCCAATAGTGGCTGGACCGGAATCGAGGAGCTTTCTGTTGGCCACTCGGTTATCGATGAGCTCTATGCCTCAGATCGCGCAGATCATGAAGCTGCCCACCAACATCCAGTACACACCGGAATCGTGCTTCACTCTGAAAAGGGAAGTGCGCTGGCGCGAGTAACTGCAGATAAGCAGTTGCAGTTAGTTCGGGGCGATCGCCAAGCCTTTGGACTTCACGGCCGTTCTGCCGAACAGCGCATCGCACTCGATCTCTTGCTCGATGAGAGCATCGGAATCGTCTCTCTCGGCGGTCGCGCCGGAACCGGAAAATCGGCGCTCGCTCTCTGCGCCGGCTTGGAAGCGGTGATGGAAAAACGCCTCCACAAGAAGGTCGTCATCTTCCGCCCGCTCTATCCCGTCGGTGGACAAGAGTTGGGATATCTACCTGGCAGCGAGGGCGAGAAGATGTCGCCTTGGGCCCAAGCGGTCTTCGATACTTTGGGCGCGCTCGTAAGCCAAGCAGTGATCGATGAAGTCATCGACCGCGGCCTGATCGAAGTTCTGCCACTGACCCACATCCGCGGACGTTCGCTCCATGACTCTTTTGTCATCGTTGATGAAGCGCAATCCCTCGAACGCGGCGTTCTGCTGACCGTCCTCTCTCGCATCGGGCAGGGCTCTCGAGTAGTTCTGACCCACGACGTTGCCCAGCGCGATAACTTGCGCGTTGGCCGCCACGATGGCGTCGTCGCCGTGGTGGAAACGCTCAAGGGCCACCCGCTCTTCGCCCACGTGACCCTGACTCGTTCAGAGCGCTCGCCGATCGCAGCGCTCGTCACCGAGATGCTCGAGGGGCCGCAGGCTTAACAGCTCGGTTTAGCGCTCGCTCTCACCCCCTTACCTCCCCTCTTTATATCTCACAGCGACAAATCGGACATATAAGACTTTGCCCTAACTGACCTGCGCTTTTGCCTATCCACAGCGCCAGAGTTTTCTGAGAATTTGCGACTCACGCGGGCCAAAATTTGCGACAGGGCGCGCGCCTTGCCACCCTTTTACCCTTCCCCAATAACGCGGGCCTCGATTATCTAGATTTTTGAGGCCACGTTGCCACGCGAGCAGAGTAAGGAGCAGGTCAGATGACACGAGATATCCGTGACTTCTTCGCCGCTCTTGCCTGCCTCAAAACCTCCAAGCACTTCAAGCCGGCGCTCTGGACGATGGTCGCTTCGATGCTCTTTATCGCGACCTCCCAGACAACTGCCTACGGTCTCGAATTTCCTATGACTACTCGTCTAGCTCTGCCAGCTTCCAAGAACCTCACCGTCGCGGGCAATATGCCATCGGCGGCTCTGATCAGCCAGACCTCAGAGATGGCGCTCGTTGCTTATGCGATGCAGCAGGTCAACCAAGCCCGCGAAGAGCGCGGTGCAAAGCGCGTGGCAAAGGCGATCATGGACGTTGAATATTCTTGGAATGATCGCGAGTACTCATGCCTTAATAGCCTCTGGACCAAAGAGAGTAATTGGAATTACAAGGCCCGTAATAAGCGAACCGGTGCACACGGAATTCCACAGGCGCTACCTGCTGACAAGATGGCGGTAGTTGGAACCGATTGGCGCACCAACCCTGTTACTCAGATTCGTTGGGGACTTCGCTATATCGATATTCGCTATGACACGCCATGTAAGGCGTGGTCAAAGTTCAAGCGCAGTAATTACTACTAAGCCGAACCGACTTTAGTTTTCGGGCTGCCTCTTAATTTTCTGGCTTGAGGCCAATTGTTAGCGGGCGCATAGTCTCTTGAAAGAAATCATTTCCCTTATCGTCGACAACGATGAAGGCTGGAAAATCAACAACATCAATCTTCCAGACAGCTTCCATCCCTAAATCTTCAAAATCAAGAACTTCAACTTTCTTAATGCAATCTTGGGCAAGACGGGCTGCCGGTCCACCAATAGATCCGAGATAGAAACCGCCATGTTTGGCGCAGGCATCGGTAACTGCCTTTGAACGATTGCCTTTAGCAAGCATCACAAAAGATCCACCATTGGCCTGGAAGTAATCGACATAAGAATCCATACGTCCGGCCGTTGTTGGACCAAAGGAACCAGATGCCATTCCAGTTGGAGTCTTGGCAGGGCCTGCGTAATAGACAGCGTAATTTTTCATGTAATCAGGCATTGGTTTGCCGGCATCAATCATCTCTTTGATGCGGGCATGGGCGATATCGCGCGCAACCACAATCGTTCCGGTCAGTGAAACACGGGTCTTTACGGGGTG
>JAIXPU010000100.1 GCA_027486075.1 Streptomycetaceae bacterium
ACCCCTGAAAAGAAGATTGCAATTAAGGGTTCAATCCTGGCAACCACATACTTAGGTGCGCAAACGCTCTGGGATACAAATATCCAAGATGGTTGGTTGATTACTAGCGATACCGGCCGAATTGAGAATGAAAAGCTAATTGTTGAAGGTCGCCTTGATGATGTGATTATCTCTGGTGGCGAGAACATTTCACTTTCAGCAATCGAAGGCTCACTCCATGCTCACTTCCCACACAAATCTTTTGCAGCTTTTTCGATTAAAGATCCGCAGTGGGGAGATGCTCTCCATGTGGCAGTTGCAGGAGATGGCTTCCCATTAGAGAACGAGCTCAACGAATACTTGGTAGAAAAATTTGGTGCGCCCTCCAAACCAAAGGGATACCTTTATCTTCCCGAACTTCCGCTGATGGGTATCGGCAAAGTTGATCGCAAGAAGTTACAAGAGCTATTGATGGAGGCGCCAAATTAATATTTGGATTCAGGGTGCTCGCCCGCGCACACTTACAGCTGCAGTTGGACCTGTCGTTGTTGCAACTGTTCTGGCAGGTAGCGCATGGCGCCCATTGCAAGCGCTCCTTGCGCTAATAGTCGCGCTGGGTCTGCAGATTGCAGTGAATTACTCCAATGATTATTCAGATGGAATACGCGGAACAGATGATGTGCGCGTTGGGCCAATTCGCTTAACTGCATCAGGGCTAGCCTCAGCAAAAGCGGTAAAGCGTGCAGCCTTCCTCTCATTTGGTGTTGCCTGTGTTGCAGGGCTTTTGTTGGCTGCAATCTCTTCATGGTGGATCTTGATTGTCGGTGCGATTTCAGTGCTAGCTGCTTGGGGATATACCGGAGGCCACACGCCTTATGGATATCGCGGCTTCGGTGAACTTTCAGTCTTTATCTTCTTTGGAGTTGTTGCAACGGTTGGTACTTACTACGTGCAGACTCTCGAATTTTCCACTGCAGCCTTTGCTGCATCGGTCTCGATGGGATCACTCTCTTGCGCGCTTTTGGTAATCAACAACATTAGGGATCGCGCCCAGGATGCACAGGTTGGTAAGAAGACTTTGGCGGTGCGGTTGGGAGATGAAAAAGCACGTAAGTTCTTTATCTCCCTTTTAGTACTTCCATACATCTTCGCCCCACTCACAGGAAATCCGCTAGCTTTTCTCACACTTGCCTCTGCGCCTCATGCTCTCGCTATCGCACGTGAAATTCGCGCTGGTGCAACTGGAGAAGCCCTCATTCCGCTTCTTGGAAGAACAGGCCAACTGCAACTTCACTTCTCTCTGACATTTGCCATCGCACTCTCTTTTTAGTCGGTGAGCAGAGTTAAGAAGAAGGTATTAGAATCTGGCTATGGTTCGCGCACTATTAATTCTCTTACCTCTGGTATTGACTCTCTTTACCTTTGTTGATTGTGCGATGCGCGATGATTCTCAGATTAAGAAGATCCCAAAGTGGGGCTGGCTCCTAGTAATTCTCTTCCTGCAACCAATCGGTGGAATTGTTTACTTAGCCATAGGTCGCGTCCGTAAATTGCGCCGACCAAAGCCAGGCAAGAAGAGAATTCTTCCGCCTGATGATGATCCAGATTTCTTACGTAGTATCTAGCTAATTAGAGCCCTGAATAGGTGTGCTTACCTGTTCCCCAGACATTGACATAAACATAGTTAAATAAGAACGTCGATCCCGCAAAGATGCAGAGCCATGCGGCGCGACGCCCACGCCAGCCAACCGTTACACGCGCATGGAGGTAGGCAGCGTAGGCAACCCATGTAATAAATGCCCATGTCTCTTTTGGATCCCAACCCCAATAACGTCCCCACGCACTTTCAGCCCAAATAGCGCCGGCGATGACTGAGAAGGTCCAGAGCGGGAAAACAAATGCAACTAAGCGATAGGAAAGTTGATCAAGTACTTCGATAGATGGAACGCGTTGCAACCACGCTGGGCGAGCTCCACGAGATTCAATTCGTTCTAAATAGAGATAGGCGCCCGCGACAATATTTGCAAAGAGGAAAACTCCTCCAGAGATAATCGCTGCAATAACGTGAATAACTAACCAGGTTGAGTTAAGAGCAGGAACTAGCGGGCCGCTATCGCGGTAAAGCAAGGTGACGGCTGTTCCTAGAGTTAAAAGTGCAGCAAGGGAAACAAAGAGCCCAAGCCAACGAAGATCGTATTTACGCAGCGCAGCTAGATATGCGCCAGTAAATGCGAGAGCTCCCGTGATTGAGAACTCATACATATTGCTCCATGGAACATGTTGATTTGAGATTCCGCGGGCGATTACTCCACCGAAGAGCAAAACGAAGCCAAGGCCCATCAAGGTTGTGGCGATACGCGCAGCCTTCTCGGTGCGTTTGTAATCAAGAGTCTGCACCAACTTACTTCCTGTGGTGACCTCTTTAGATTCAGGAGTGCGCACTGCAAAGGCGGTTTCAAAAGCGTGAGCTACAAAAGAGAGAGCAAAGACAGCCATGGCAGCGTAAACCAAGTTATTTGAGATGTAGGCCCACTCAGTCATCGCTACCTTCCTTCCTTTACTGCTTTAACGAAATTATTAATCTCTGTTTCAAGTCCTGGCGCATCATTTTTTGACAAGCCAGCTACTTCAACACCCGTACTTGTCTCGCGAATCCAAATTCTTCTGCGGCGACCATATAAAGATGAAAGTAACCCGATAACGGCAACAATACCGCCAAGGAGCGCATAGTTCTTTCCAGGATCTTTCACGACCTGCAGATTGACCCAAGGAACAACTGTTTCAAGTGTGATGGAGCCCTCAGCGTATGTATAAGTCTCACCGGGTTTAACTGAACCTAAGCCAACTTTTTCGAGGGTGTCAGTATCTAAACGATAAACAGATTGAGGAATACCAGAATCGAGCCCCATGTCACCTTTCCAAATAGAGAAGAGCAATTTAGGGTCTAAGAGTTCAGGAAAGATAGAGATAGAGCCTTGCCCTTCCAGGCGTTGGTTTGTTGGTAGAAAGTTTCCGACAAATCCAACTGGTGGATTTGCATCAGGAACTTTGATTGCACCAATTGAACGAAGGTTTCCATCTTGTGGCAAGAATGGAATCGGGCCTTGCAGCGCAACATTTCCTTGCGAATCTCGCACGGTGACAACCGGGCTATATCCATTTGCTTGTAGGTAGACGCGGGAGCTACCGAAAGTTAGTGGCTTGTTGACCTTCAAAACTTTCTTTTCGCTCTTGCCGTCTTCTCTGATTGTTACCCAGGCCGTGTAATCAAGTGGTTGATTTGTTCTAGGGTCATATTCTGCGAGAAAGCGATCTAACTTAATCTCAAATGGGGATAGCGATTTCTCGTTGGTGAGTTTGCCTAGTGCTAACGAGTCATAAGTGGTGGGCACATTGATAAAGCGCTCACCCACATTGATGATTGCTTCACCGCGCATGCCAAAGAGCGCTCCGAAGCTGACGCCAACCAAAATAAGAATGAGTGAAAGGTGAAAGAGTAGATTTCCGGTCTCACGCAGATAACCCTTTTCAGCAGAGAGCGAGTTTCCTTCTCGCCTGATGCGGAAGCGATTCTTGCTGAGCCAAGCATCGGCGCGATCTAAAGCGCCAGATTCAGTTGCAAACTCTTGGTGATACTCCAGGCGAGATAAGTTTCGTGGAGTTGCAGGTGGTTGTGCGCGCATCGCCTTGTAATGCTCGAGGCTACGAGGCAGAACGCATCCGGCCAATGAGATAAAGAGAAGAATGTAGATAGCGCTAAACCATGGAGACCCATAGACATCAAAGAGATAGAACCGGTCATACCAACGAGCCTCACTGGGCGAATTGATATAGAAATCACGCACTGCAATGGGGTTGGTAATTCTCTGAGGAATCAAAGAGCCTGGGATAGCTGCAATTCCTAAGAGCAACAAGAGAATGAGCGCGGTGCGCATACTTGTTAGCTGGCGCCAGCCATAACGCAGCAGGGCGATAAACCCGATCTCTGGAACTTCTACCTTTTGGCTCATTAGATCACCGGTACAAAATCTGAAATCCAGGAACGCATCTCAATCATCAAATCAGTCCAGAGACCAGTCAATTGCAAAATACCAATGAGAATCAAAAGAACTCCACCGACTTTTGAGATTGAATTTCCACTCTTAAGTGCAACTTTTCGAATCTTCTCTGATTTATCAAGGAAGAGACCGGTAGCAATAAATGGTGCACCTAAGCCGATGCAGTAACCCAAGGAGAGAATCGCTCCACGCACTGCACTGGATTCTTGAAAGGCTAACGCCTGCACACTTGCCAGCGCTGGGCCAATACATGGCGTCCAACCGACTCCAAAGAGAAAACCAAGTAGCGGTGCTCCGATTAACCCTCCGGTAGTTGAAATCTGAGGCTTAATTGTTGGCATCAATGGAAATGCGCCCAAGAAAATAACGCCCATCAAGATTGTTAACACACCGAGTACTCGGGTAATGCTCTCTTCATTGGTCGCAATGCGAGAACCAAGTTCACCGAAGAGCGCGCCATATGAAATAAAGAGCGCACTAAATCCTGCAACAAAGAGAAGAGAGCCAAGAAAGACTTTCCCTCGAGCTTGCGAAAAGCCCGCCGCAAATGAGAGATAGCCAGGAACTAGTGGCAAGACGCACGGTGATACAAAGGAGATAACTCCAGCAAGAACGGCAATAGGAAATGCGGTGAGCAGGAAGCCATCAAGGAGGTGGTTTACAACGAAATCTCTCATTCCGCGCTCACATCCTCAATAAGTTTGCTCAAAGATGCGACGGTGACCGCCCCAGATACTCGCGCTGCAACACCGCCATTGCGATCAATTACTAGAGTCGTAGGAATCGCATTTGCAGGCAGTGACTTACTGAATCCGACCAGAATGGAATCATCAATAAGCGTTGGGTATGGAATTCCACGATTGCGCGCAAAGGCCTCTGCATTAACAGGATTATCACGTGTCAAAATTCCAATGAAGGCGACATCGGTATATTTCTTCGCGAGCGATGAGAGCGCTGGCTCTTCAGCGCGACATGGTGAACACCACGATGCCCACACATTTACTACTGCGACCTGTCCCCCAGCGAATGAATAGTTATCACCGCTCAGCGTCATACCTGAAATAGCAGGAGCTTTCTGACGCGAACCTTCCTTAATAGTTGTCACTGCGCCGCTGCCGGCGATGAAGCTCTCTTCTGCTTGCGATGTTCCACTTGTGCCACACCCAGTCAGCACAAGCACTGAAAGCAGAATTGGCAGATATCTCTTCATTTTATTTCTTTGGCAACAAATGTTTTGCGGGTTCTAAATAAGAGGTCCCTGAAATCATGCCATCGCTATCAAAATGTATTCCGGTTACTGAAGCTAAGGTGCATTCGCGCTTACGTGGATCATGTAAAAGTCTGCGTCCTTCGACTGCGCTACGAAGTATCCAGATGGGCAGCTGGTGTGAAACTACGATTGCATCTTTTCCTGCCCCAGCTTTCTTGGCATCAAAAATAGCTGCGAGCATTCTCGAAATCTGTTCTTCATATGGTTCGCCCCATGATGGCTTCCAAGGGTTATATAGATGTCGCCATGCAGATGGATGTTTCAGGACTCCACTACCAAGTTCAAATGATTTGCCTTCAAAGATATTGGCAGCTTCGATAAGACGTTCATCTGTATGAATCTTGAGTGAGTGTGCACTTGCAATCGGCGCCGCAGTCTCTTGTGCGCGCTGTAACGGTGAGACATGGAGCGCACCAAGATCTAACGCTTTAGACCAATCGCTGACTGCCTTGGCCATCTCTTGTCCACGTTGTGACAGCCTCCAGCCAGGCTGACGTCCATAAAGAATCTTCTGCGGATTCTCTACCTCGCCATGGCGAACGACATAAACAGTGGAACTCATAGCGCTAAGCATAAAGCGTCGATAAAGGGCCCTCTTCGCTAGGGTAGTGACATGGCACTCACCTCACAAAGAGCTGCCTTCTTCGATGTAGATAACACCCTCGTGAGAGGGTCAACACTCTACTTTCTCGGACGAGGTATGTATCAGCGTGGATTTTTCACAAAGGCTGATATCTCTAGATTTGTTGTAGCCAATATTCGCTTTCGCATGACAGGTACAGAAAAAAAAGAAGTAATCGAGAAGTTTCAAAATGCAGCTACCGACTTTATTGGCGGCCATGCAGTTGAAGATATTAAGAAGATCGGTGAAGAGATCTACGATGAATTCGTCTCACCCAAGATTTGGCAAGGAACATTTGAAATTGCTCAATCTCATCTAGATAAGGGTGAAGAAGTCTGGCTTGTAACGGCTGCGCCGCAAGATATGGCAAATATTATTGCGCAACGTTTAGGTCTTACTGGTGCGCTCGGCAGCAAGGCGCGAATTGAGAATGGTATTTACACCGGATCGCTAGATGGAAAACTTCTTCATGGAGCCGAGAAAGCAATTGCAATTCAAGAGATAGCAAGAGCTCGAGGATTTGAATTAGCCGAGTGCTATTCCTATTCAGATAGCCATAATGACATTCCACTTCTTCAGGCAGTTGGACATCCGTGTGCAATCAATCCAGATGCAATCTTGAGAATCCGCGCACTTGCCGAAGGTTGGCCTATTCGCGACTTCCGTCGCGCTCGTTTTCTTAATCGGTTGCTCGGGCCAATGGTCAGCCGCTTTGCCGCAATTGCTGCCTGGTTTACTCCTAGAAAGCGTTAACCCTTTCACCTCAATTAGCGCACATACCCAACTAACGGCTATCGTTGGGAGGTTATGGAAATTCGCTCTTATGCAGATTATTTACGCGCACTCGATGATGACGCGCTTATTTCCATGTTTACTCACAGACCCGATCTGGTAACCCCAGTACCGCCAGATATCGCTAGCTTGGCCGTTCGCGCATCTTCGGCGCCCAGTCTGGCTCGCGCAGTTGATGCGCTCAATAAGTGGCAATTACAGGTACTTGAAGTCTGTGCAGTTTTAGATGAGCCATTTACTGAAAAAGATGTAACTGCGCTCACTGAAAAGTCAGCGCTCTTTATTCTTCCTGGCCTGATTGAACGTGGCCTTTTATATGTAGATAAAGATGGAATGCGCACACCCACAAATCTCAAAGAGGTTCTGGGAAATGAGATTGCTGGGCTTGGGCCAGCGTCGATGTTGAAGTTAAAGTTAAAGAAGTTAGATGAAGCACCTGCTGCAGCTAAGAAAGTTCTAGAGGCGATGGTCTGGGGGCCACCACGAGGAACGATTAGCGATATCAAAAAACCTTCAGTTGGTGTGGCCTGGTTACTCGAAGAAGGCTTCCTCGTTCCATTCAACCAACAGACGGTGGTCTTGCCACGAGAAGTTGCTATCTATCTTCGTAGCAACAAAGTGCATCGCCAGCTTGAAGTAACGCAACCTGTTGTGACCGGAAGTAAACGAGATGCACGTAGCGTGCAGTTGGCAGCGATTGCCAACATCACCACATTCCTTCGCTGGACTGAAGAAGTCCTCAACTACTGGGCGCAAGAGCCAGCAAGTGCGCTGCGCTCTGGAGGACTTGGTGTCCGTGAATTGAAGGAGCTCTCATTACATCTCGGTGTTGATGAAGTCTGCGCTGCATTCATTGCAGAAGTTGCTTATGTAGCAGGGCTGCTGACTATCGAAGCTGATGACAAGATACTTCCGACAACTCAATTTGATTTCTGGCTGATGCAGAGCGCCTCTGCACGTTGGCAAGCGCTGACTTCTGCATGGTTAATCTCTTCACGTCTTCCCGGGTTAGTTGGGAAAGAGGGAAGTAAGAACGTTGCACCTCTTGGTCCCGAGCTCGATCGCGCCAGCGCCACCAGCACGCGCCGTTTGGTGCTTAATCTTCTTAATGAGAATAGAAATATTGCCGTAGAGACAGAGGCGCTTTATGCAGCTGCGCTCTGGCTTGCGCCCAGCAAGCGTTCCGGTGGGCTGCAGAAGGATTATCTACTCTGGAATCTTCGCGAGTGTGAATGGCTAGGAATTACCGGCCAAGGAGTGATTTCTCAATACGGAATCGATTTCCTTGATGGTGCAGATTGTTCAGCAATCGATAGCGATCTTCCCAAAGCGGTAGATCACATCTTGATTCAAAGTGATAACACTGCAATTGCACCAGGACCGCTCGAACATGAAGTCGCACAAGAGCTCGCTCTCATTGCAGATGTTGAATCTCGTGGAGGAGCCACGGTCTTTAGATTCTCAGAGAGTTCAATTCGTCGCGGGCTAGATCATGGTCGCACCGGTGATGAGATTGCAAAGTTCTTAGCAAAAACTTCCAAGACTCCAATGCCGCAACCTCTGGAATATCTAATTACAGATGTAGCGAAGAAACATGGAAAATTGCGCGTCGGAAATACCGCCTCATTTATTCGCTGTGAAGATCCTGCACTCATTGCACAGATCATCGGTGATAAGCGCCTTGAAATATTGGGCCTTCGTCGTATCGCGCCTGAAGTACTCATCTCAACTTTCGATGCAGCAGAGGCGATGCATATTCTTCGAAGCTTCGGATATCTTCCTGCTGGAGAAGATGCTAAGGGGCTCTTACTCAGTGGTCCGCGCGTACAGCGTGCGCAAGGACGAGCTCGTCCACCAAGAATTATTGGTGAGTATGAAAAACCTGATGAGCTTCAGATTGAGAACGCACTGCGAGCGCTGCGTACTGGCGAAAAATCTAGTCGCAAGCAGAGCACCATGCGCAATATTGCAACTGAGGCTTTGGGCACTCTGCCGCGCACCACAGCAAATGAGACGTTAGAGCTGCTCAGCGATTACCTACAGAATCAACCAAATAAATCACTCTCGATTGGTTATGCCGATAACAATGGCTTGGTTTCACATCGAATCATTGATCCGCTCAAGTTATCTGCAGGATCTCTCCTTGCGCGTGACCATGCAACCGGTGAAGTGCAGACCTTTAGAATCGCGCGAATTACAGGGGTGGCAGCGTTATGACGAGCGAGAAATCCACTGAATACGGCAGACTTGAGCCTATGTTGGCAGCACTAGAAGCGTTGGTTCGTTGCGAATCACCCAGTGAAGATCTAGAGGCCTGCGCTGAAGTTGTTCGATTAGCAAGCGATATCGCAACGCGCGTCTTAGGTGTACCTGCGCAGATAAAAACTATTGAAGGTCGTCCAGTCTTCTGGTGGGGATCTGAAAAACCAGAAGTGCTTGTACTTGCTCACCTCGACACAGTCTGGCCGCGCGGATCATTTCAACCTGTGTGGGATATCCAAGGAGATGTACTTCGTGGCCCCGGAACATTCGATATGAAAGCTGGATTTATCCAAGCTCTCTATGCGCTTAAAGGAATTGAAGGTCCTGTTGCTCTCGTCGCAACAACTGATGAAGAGACTGGCAGCCATGCATCCAAGGCGCTTATCAAAGAACTTTCAGCAAGTGCAAAAGCAGTTCTAGTTTTAGAGGCATCCCTTGATGGCAAGGTAAAGACTGGTCGCAAGGGAACAGCGATGTATCAGATCAAGGTCATTGGTCTGGCTTCTCATGCTGGCCTGGAACCTGAAAAAGGCGTTAACGCCACTACTGAAATTGCTCATGCAATTTTGGCGCTCGGTAAATTAGAAAACTCTGAGCACGGAACAACTGTTGTACCTACTCTTCTGCACTCAGGAAATACCACCAACACAGTTCCTGATCTTGCAGTCTTGGATGTTGACGCTCGTTCATTTTCTCAAGCTGAGCTAGAACGAGTTGATCGTGAGATTAAAGCTCTCGCTGCGGTAAATCCAGCTGCCCGACTTGAAATCACCGGCGGACTTAATCGACCACCTCTGCAGCCATCATCAACGAAGGCGCTTTATGAACGTGCTGAGAAGGTTGCAGCAGCGATTGGAATGAAGCCACTTGGGTGCGCAGAAGTTGGTGGAGCAAGCGATGGAAACTTTGCAGCAGCTGCCGGCGCACAAGTACTCGATGGGCTTGGCGCAGTTGGTGGCGGTGCACATGCTCCATCCGAATGGGTGAGTATCTCTTCTATGCAAGAACGTAGCGATTTTCTGCACGCGTTGATTAAGGATCTCCTCTCATGACCGATGGACCACTAATCGTCCAAAGCGATAAAACACTTCTCCTTGATGTCGATCACGTTCTTTCAACTGAATGCCGCCGCGCCATCGCGCCCTTTGCTGAACTGGAAAGATCGCCTGAACATATTCATACCTACCGGCTTACCAACCTCGGTTTATGGAATGCGCGCGCTGCCGGACATGATGCAGAGCAGGTTATCGACACTCTTATAAAGTATTCGCGATACGCAGTTCCTCATTCACTACTCGTTGATGTTGCAGAAACTATGTCGCGTTACGGCAGATTGCGCCTTGAGGCAGATCCAGTGCATGGACTCATTCTGGTGACAACCGATACCGGAGTTCTAGAAGAAGTTATCCGCGCTAAGAAGATTGCACCTCTGCTTGGTGTGCGCATTGATAAAGAGACGATCGCTGTGCATCCCAGCCAACGCGGTCAGATTAAGCAGTCACTCCTTCGCCTAGGTTGGCCGGCAGAAGATTTCGCCGGCTATGTCGATGGTCAGGCTCATGAGATTGCGCTCAAAGAAGATGGCTGGAAGATTCGCCAATATCAAGAACATGCTGCTGAAGGTTTCTGGCATGGAGGTTCAGGTGTAGTTGTTCTTCCATGTGGTGCAGGTAAGACAATTGTTGGCGCTGCAGCGATGGCCCATGTCAAAGCAACAACCTTGATTTTGGTAACTAATACCATTGCGGCACGCCAATGGCGCGAAGAGCTGCTCAAGCGAACAACGCTTAATGAAGATGAAATCGGCGAATACTCAGGTGCAAAGAAAGAGATTCGCCCCGTCACTATCGCTACCTACCAGGTGATGACAAAGAAGAAGAATGGTGTGTATGCCCATCTTGACCTCTTTGATACCCACGACTGGGGCTTGATTATCTACGATGAAGTTCACTTGTTGCCGGCGCCAATCTTTCGCTTTACTGCAGATATTCAATCTCGTCGTCGCCTAGGACTGACTGCCACTTTGGTCCGTGAAGATGGCATGGAAGGTGAAGTCTTTTCACTCATCGGCCCTAAGCGTTTTGATGTGCCTTGGAAAGAGATTGAAGCGCAGGGATATATCGCCCCTGCTGAATGTATTGAAGTTCGCGTAAATCTGACTGAAGCAGAACGACTTTCTTATGCTACCGCTGAGCCAGAAGAGCGCTACCGATACTGCGCAACCACTCGTACCAAGCGCAATGTTGTTGAAGAGTTAGTAACTCATCATGCTGGCGAACAGATTCTTGTCATCGGTCAATATATTGATCAACTAGATGACCTCTCTGAAACTTTAGGCGTTCCCTTGATTAAGGGTGATACACCTCAGAAAGAACGCGAAAGACTCTTTGCAGCTTTTAGAACAGGTGAAGTTACCTGCCTCGTTGTTTCTAAAGTCGCTAACTTTTCCGTAGATCTTCCGGAAGCAACTATTGCAATTCAAGTATCGGGTGCATTTGGTTCACGCCAAGAAGAGGCGCAGCGGCTAGGTCGAATCCTGCGACCTAAATCAGATGGACGAGGTGCCAAGTTTTACTCTGTTGTTTCTCGCGACACCATTGATCAAGACTTTGCCCAGAATAGACAACGCTTTCTGGCAGAGCAGGGATATTCCTATCGGATTATTGATGCCGACGATGTTTTTCAAGGGAAGTTCTAAAGCGTTCTGGATCTACCTTAAAGAAGTCATGATGCTCGCCATTGATATGGATCACTGGAACTTCGTGGCCATATAACTTCTCTAACTCTGGATTTCCATCGATATAAATCACTTCGATTGTGAATGCGAGTTCCTCGCGCATTCCTTCAAGAGTATTCACAGCGTTTTCGCAGAGATGGCAGCCGTGGCGAGAGTAAACGGTAACCATGACTGCATTCTCTCACCCTGATAGCGTTGCCCGCTATGAGGAGTCCATTGCTGCGAAAAGGCGGGCTCTTTCTCGCTCTCTCAGTTCTCTTTGCAACTCTTCTACCTGCGCCATTGCAAGCGCTCTCCAACTTCAAAGTTGCACCATCTACAGTCTGGGGCCATACCTACGCAGGTAAAGCAATTGGAAATCCAACAACTAGCCCACCCAAAGTTTTCAATCTCGAAGCAAAATCAAAGTTTGTAGTTAATTACAAGAACTTTCCAGATTGGGCCAAGAAAGACTTCCAATCTGCAGTAGATATCTGGGCAGCGAACTTTTCATCTGCAGCCCCCATCACCATTGATGCATCGTGGGGGCGTGCACCTTCGTGGGGCGTTCTCGGTAGCGCGCGACCAGGAAATTACTATTCAGGCTTTGATGGCGCACCTGATCAGAGCCTCTGGTATCCATCAGCGCTAGCAAATGCGTTAGCGGGCAAAGATCTTGATTTACAGAATCCAGATATGGTGATTCAGATTAACTC
>JAIXPU010000060.1 GCA_027486075.1 Streptomycetaceae bacterium
ATGGCCATCTACTCTCTCGCCCTGGATGGCGATAAAGAGCGAGCCTTTCGTTGCAGAGCGAGAATCAATGACCGGGTTTGCCGAGACAACTACATCTTCTCCATGAAGTGTTCCACCGAGAAGCTGCGCAATTTCTGAAGCTTTGAGAGAAATCATTTACGTGCCTCGATTGCAGTAGCCAGAACTAGTCGATCATCAAATGGGGTTATCACTCCTGCAATATCTTGACCTTGTTCATGCCCTTTTCCAAGTACTAAAACGGTGTCACCTGCGCTAGCTAGAGAGACTGCTTGGCTGATGGCCGCAGCGCGATCTTCGATAATCGCTGAAGGCTCTTTCACTTCGAGCGATGAAACCATCTCGCGCAAAATCGCTTCTGGGCTCTCAGAGCGAGGATTATCGCTTGTAAAGATTGCTACATCAGCGCCTTGAGAGAGCGCTGCACCCATCAAGGGGCGTTTTGCAGCATCGCGATCGCCGCCGCACCCCAGAACAGCAATGATTTTTCCGGTAGTAAATTCTCGCACTGCAGAGAGCACATTTGTTACTGCATCCGGTGAATGTGCGTAATCAACAAAAGCTTTAAACGATTGACCTAAGACAACTGCATCAAGTCGACCAGGTGCCCCAGTAAGTTGCGGAATAACTGCGGCAAGTTCTACCGGGTCCACACCACTTTCGTAGGCAAGAGCTGCAGCCAACAAGAGGTTATCTGCGTTATATCCACCATGAAGAGTTGTCCGAGATTCAATCAAGATTCCACCAGTGCCCCGGATTGAAAATTCTGCACCGATTTGAGTCGGGGTGATATTTGTAAAGTGCCAGTGCGCTTTTGGGTTAGTTCTGGAAATTGTCGTCAAAGCAAGTGGAGTGCGTTCTGCCAGCGTAGCGCCATAAGTGGTATCGATATTGATAAAGGCTGAGTCAGCGTATTCAGATGTAAAGAGAGCTGCCTTAGCTTCGAAGTATGAGCCCATATCCTTATGGAAATCGAGATGGTCTTGGCTTAGATTTGTGAAGGCTGCGATTGTAAAGTGTGAGCCCTTCATGCGACCCATGCTGAGTGCGTGGCTAGAAACTTCCATTACTAGATTGCGAACATGGCGTTCACGCATCGTGGCCGCTAGCGCCTGTAACTCTGGTGCCTCAGGTGTAGTGCGCACGCTTGATAGACGCTCTGCACCGATTCGAGTCTCTACAGTTCCAATGAGTCCTGTTTCTCGCCCTACTGCCTGAAAGATTTGGTAGAGCAGGGTGGAGACAGTTGTCTTTCCATTTGTTCCGGTAATTCCAATACTGGCAATGTCACGAGTTGGATATTGATAGAGCGATGCGGCAACAATCGCGCCCGCGGCCCGCACATCTTTGACCACAAGGGTAGGCAGCGAAGAATCAATCTGTGCTCCTTGCGCATCCGTAATCACCGCAGCTGCGCCTTGGGTGCGAGCATTCTTAATGAATTCTGCGCCATGTGCTTTAGCGCCGGGAATAGCTAAGAAGAGATCCCCTGCTTCTACCTCCTTATCGCTATGAGTTACTCCAGTAAAGACCACATCCTCTGCTGGTGAAGATGCTCCAATTAGATTTGCAGTATCGGTTAAGTGTGCAGAGAACTCGGCGAGTGGGCGAATCACTGTCTAGTTGCTCCGCTTTTTTCTGCACTTACCTGTGTTGCCTTCATGCGAGTTAAATCTTTCTGGTTGAGTGCAACCGGCAACACTTTTGTGCCTGTTGGCGCAACGTGCTTACTCTGCAGAACAAATGTCATAACCTTTTTGAAGACAGGCCCACCTAGCAGACCTCCGTAGTAACCGTTACGTGGATCTTGAATGGTGACGTTGATGACGTAGCGCGGAGCATCTGCTGGAGCGAATCCGATAAATGATGCTGTGTAACCGCTATATCCGCCGGTCTTATCGTTGTAACGCCACGCTGTTCCTGTCTTACCTCCGACGCGATATCCAGGGATAGCAGCTGATGGAGCTGTTCCTGTAGGAGAAACCACGCTCTCCATCATCAAGCGAAGTTCGCGTGCCGTACTTTCGCTGATAACGCGTGTTGTCGTTCTATTGGCAGCCGGTGTGAAATGGCCAGATGCATCTTGAGTACCTGCGATCACAGTTGGTGAAACTCGAACGCCATTATTTGCAATAGTTGCAAAGACGCTCGTGGCTTGCATTGCAGTTACAGAGTAACCCTGACCGAAGGCAACTGTCGGAGCTGTGGTTCCTGACCAATTTTCAACCTTAGGCATAAGGCCCGCTGATTCACCTGGAAGACCAGAGCCAGTCTTTACGCCAACGCCAAATTTAGTCAGATAGGAGTAAAGCTTTTCATTGCTGATTGTCTCTCCAATTTTGATAGTTCCGGTGTTGCTAGAAACTGCCAAAATGCCTGAAGTGGTGAGGTGTTGCACAGGATGCTGATCGTGATCTTTAAAGGTAGAGCCCCCGCGCTTAATTTTGTAAGGAACGGAAAAGACTGTTGTGGGAGCCACGGTCTTCTCTTCGAGCGCAGCCGCGAGCGTCATTACCTTGCCGGTAGAGCCCGGTTCATAAACATCTTGAACAGATGGGTTGCGCATCAAGTTGAGATCGACGTTCTTTGTATTGTTGGGATCGAAAGTTGGTGCAGTGGCATGAGCGACAATCGCTCCAGTGCGTGGATCCATCACAATTACTGAACCGCTAGCAGCTCTTGAGCTCTTTACCGCTTCAGCGATTGCCTTTGCAGCTACCCATTGAACATCGCGATCAATGGTCAGGCGAACTGTCGTGCCAGCTTTAGCGGCAACGATTTCGTTCTGGGAGCCAGGAATTTCTGCGCCATAACCATTGGCAAATGAGTAACGGCCATCTGTTCCGGTAATGACTGAGTTAAGACTTGATTCCAAACCAGTTGCGCCGATTCCATCTGCGCGAACAAAACCAACGAGGGATGAAATCAAGGAACCTGATGGATACTCGCGGATAAAGGAGCGCTCAGGGAAGAAGCCGATAATGCGCTTTCCTAGCTCTTCATTGGAGAGCGTCTTGTTGTACTCATAAATCTCTTTGGTCAGGCGGTCCCATTGCGCGGGGCGACCGTTCTTGAGCACTATTGAATAGCGACGAGTGCCAGTGATGTTCTCCTGCACCTCTTCGACTGGCAGACCCAAGATGGGAGCCACAAAGTTTGCTACTCGTGCTGGGTCAGTAATCTGTGTCTGATCGACCACAATCGTGATGGCAGAGACGCTGCGTGCAAAGGCGACTCCATTGATGTCGGTGATCTCTCCACGTGGCGCAGGTGTGGTGCGAGTGAGCTCCATTTCGTTGGCAGCTTTACTGCGGTAATCACTAGCCTGAATTACTTGTACGCGAACGAGTTGAAGGGCAAGCAAGAAAAAGATAATAAATACGCCCAGAATGAGAATCTTGATGCGCGCCTTAGAGAGAAGTAGGTCACCCATTTGTCACACCTGTTACTGGAGTGAGATTGAGAAATACTGGAGATTCAGAGGGGCGCATTCCAAGAGCTGCTGCAGCTGCTGCCAGGTTCTCGGGCGCTTCAAATGCGTCAATCGAGCGATTAATGGCATCACGTTGATCCGCAACCTGCTTCGCCTCAACCTTGAGATTTGAAAGTGTGAAGGCATCCTGAGCCAAGAGCGTGTTAACACCAAGAAGCACCAGAAAACCCATGGCGCTGACAACGGTAAGAAATGTGGCGAAGTATCTATGAGTTGCACGTGCACCTGAATTTAAGTCAGGAAAAATGCCAGAGATGATGTCTGCTGTACGTTCTGCAACAACCTTGCGCGCTTTAGGAATAACTGGTGTTGATTGGGATTTGCGAGCTGTTGCTAGTGCCATTACGCAGCCACCCTTTCAATTGCGCGCAGGCGCACTGAGGCAGAGCGTGGGTTCTCATCAAGTTCGCTCTGTGATGGGGTTTCGCCAGATCGGAAAACCAGCGAGAACTTCGCGGCGTATTCTGGAAGTTCGATGGGAAGGTTACGTGGACTGTTTGAGGTAGATGCTTCGAGGAAGACCTCTTTTACGATGCGGTCTTCAAGAGACTGGAATGACATCACAACGAGTCGTCCGTGCACCATCAACAGATCAAGTGCTTGCGGAAGAGCGCGAGTAATTGCTCCCAACTCATCGTTTGCTTCAATACGGAGCGCTTGGAAGGTGCGCTTAGCGGGATTGCCGCCGGTGCGACGAGTAGCTGCAGGGATGCTCTCTTTGACCAGGGTAGCTAGCTCTGTCGTTGAATTAAGCGGTGCAATAGCCCGCGCCTTCACGATGTTCTCAACGATGCGAGTAGCAAACTTCTCTTCGCCGTAAGTGCGCAAAATCTTTACCAACTTGCCTGGTTCATAAGAATTCACGATTTCGTAAGCAGTAATTCCTTTGCTGCGATCCATCCGCATATCAAGTGGGGCATCTTGCGAATAGGAAAAACCGCGATCTGATTCATCAAGCTGCATCGAAGAAACACCTAAATCAAAGAGCGCTCCATTGATGTGAGTAAAGCCAAAGCTCTGTACTACTTCTGTAATCTCATCAAATACGCAGTGTGCTGTTTTGAGGCGATTACCGAATGGAGCAAGGCGTGCAGTTGCTTTTTCAAGGGCGCTCTTATCGCGATCAATGCCAATTACAGTGAGATTTTCAAAACGTGTCAGGAGCGCTTCTGTGTGGCCGCCCAGTCCAAGAGTTGCATCAACGATAACTGGTTGTGCAGATGAAGATATTGAAGGAGCAAGAAGTTCTACGCAACGATCGCGCATTACTGATATGTGTTGCATCTTCTCCCCCATTCTTAAACTCTTTCTTTCTTCTTCTGATCGATACCCGATTAGGTGAGCGCTCATCTCTGGTCACCGCCGGCCGACGGATCTATTTCGAAAGCGACGCCGGGGAAGGGACGTCGCTGCCGGCCTAACAAGCAAGGAAAGGTCGGCGGTGGCCACAAATGAGCG